>JAHFQF010000091.1 GCA_023266435.1 Legionellales bacterium
TGAAAAATGCTTGGGTATTAGCATGATGCTACATCGCATGGTATGTCGGAGCGTGTCGCCCCACTGTTTTAGCACTATTGCCATCTGATCTTGCTTCTACACCTGGTTCAGCGACGGGCGCTGAATGATGTTGATGTAAGTCTGACATTACCAAGCTCAATTCTTTCTCTAACATATCTTCTAAAGAGTATGAGCTTAATTCCATTTCACTAATACCATGCTTCAGGAGCTCTCCTTTCACAGCTAAACAACTTGCCATACTGCAATACCAATTCACTTTCAAAGTAGCCAGCGGATCAGCATGCATCATTCGCTGTAACCTCATCAATAACTTCCGATCACTTTCAGGCATGTTAGGTGGCGGTTCTATTTCTCCAGATAATACTTTGGGAATAATCTCAGAACCATACTGTTTATGGCAATTGCTAAGCAAACTAAATATTAAAAAATCTGTATTATTTGTTTTACCTGTTACCCTACCATAACTTTTTTCAATGAGTTTATCCATTAATCGTACTGGATCCTTAGAACCATGCACTATTTTCAAACAAGGATGTCGTGTTAATACATCCACTAAGTAGTCGATGTCTTTGGGTAAGTCCATTAATCCAAAATCGATCATCGTTAATTGGGGATTGCTTCGTATCGCTTCAGTTAACATCCACAACTCTGGAGCCGTCAGTTTCTGTTTCACTTCCACAACAAAATCCGGCTGATCAAATAAAACGACTTCTGAGGGCAAGTAGATAGACTCATCTGGTAAAAACTGAGGATGCGTAAAAATACTGTCATCCGTACTATAAAACAAACTATAAATTTGCTCACGTACCGTCAACCATTTTAATCTTAAACTCGCTAGAGCAAGCATATCAGGTGGCAATCCAGGTATTTTCAAATCTGGACGATTTGAAAAATCCAGACACTTACACATAGACAACATCCATTGGCGCCAAGTAATGGGTAATTGTCGCGCCAAAGCAATAGCGACTAAAGGCGCAATACTGGCATCTTGCATAGCCACCATTGGTAATATCTGCTCTAGATCATAATGCTTCGATAAAGACATCAAGTGCATGCTATGCAAGTCCAATTGATATAACACATCTAACCTTTTATTGACCTTGTCGGCCAATTCACTCATCAGCTCTGGATTATGAAAAATGATTTTTAAGCAATTTTTAAGATTATTCGCCTGCTTTATATGTCTGCCTTTTTTTTCTAAAAGAGCACGCTGCAAAGAGTCTTTAATCACAGCATGTGACATATCCCTTTTTTTAGATAATGCTTGCATTTCTGCTAGCGCAATTCTCGTGGCAGCAATTTGAGAATCTTTACTTTCCGATGTACCTTGTTTCTCTGTCTCCAAATAACTCTCATAAGAACGAATTACCTCACCAAGTATTGCTTGATGCTGAGACGTCATTGTCTGCGTACTGTCCGCTTCCGGAAGACCTAATTCTATCTCTGCTTCCGGTCTAACCACCATACTTTTTACAATTTTCTTTTGAAAGTCCGCACTATGATCTTGGCAAACCATCAATAGCCAACGCAAATTACTAAAACTTAAATCTTTCACCAAAATGGACAAATAATTATTTAAAAAAATGCGACAGGTTTCTTCTGCGCGTGCAGCCTCCCGCATAACCTCAGGATATCGGCGCTGCAAAACTGAGCCTATCGTACTTATTACCTTTTTTTGATGCGTTGGTGATAAAGCAACAACAGCCAATAGTTGATCATAATTAATTTTTTCTAAACCAATTGGTTGGCGTAATTTTAAAATTTGCATTTTTGCAGGATCAATGTCCGTTCTTAACTGCACAAGTAGTGCGATCAATGACTCTGGCGTTAAGGTATTACACCACGTATTAATTAAGTGATTTTGAAACGGCATCAAGTTTTCACGTAAACTATCTGGCAAAATTGAGGATTGAATGAATTGAAACAGCAAGGGTCTTTGTCGAATAAACTGTATAAATTCTCGTAATGGAATCCCCTGTATTGATTCTGCTCGATGTAATATACGCACTGTATTGTATTGTTCACTGATGACTTCCCTATCATAAAAATCAGACTGAGAAAACCCACTCCACAGCATCATCAGAAACCACAGTTTAGACTCCAAAGACGCTTGTTTTTTTTCAAGCTCATCTGTATCCTCTGCACCAACAGATTCCTCCCCTGATTGCTTGAATTCAAAGGAATTTGCATACAACGTTTGCACAGTTAGAATCAAATGTGCCAACTCACCTTGCTTGCCAAGCTGATTAGTTAATGATCTTTGAATATATTTCCAAATATTAGGATCGGACGCTGAGTCATGAACTAATCTTAATGAGCCCTCATCCAAATTAAACTGTTCTAAGTTTTTAGAAAAAGGTAACAAATGCAACGCAAGAAACAGTGCTTTATGTTGTACTTGATCAATCCGCTCTCCTCTAAATAATAAAGCATCAATTCCATGCCTGGTTTCTTGTGATAAATTAGACTGAGTTAAAGCTTCAATTGCTGGTGGAAAAGTAGACTCTATTGCTGTATCAGATAATTTTTCTTCATATTGCCGTAATAAATCCTCATATTTTTCTAATTCTGATGCGCTGATTTTTCCCAGTAACGCTTTTTTAATTAGACCAGATATGATTTTTGATTTTTCTGTATTACTTGCGGCCAAACAAAATAAAGCAGATAATTGAGTTGTACTCTCTAAATTCAGATGGATTAAAGAGAAATTAATTTCAATGCCTTGTTGTGCATTGAAATAATGCCACTCATCTGGAATATGTCGATAATCTATCTTTGTCATGAGCCATAATAGCTCGACCATCGACAGCTTTTCTAACATGGGGAATAGCACGGGGCCAATTGCTTGATTATCAATCAGCATGCGATGCAGTTGTGCTCTGCTGATAGATTCTTCTATTCCAGGTGAATCTTTTAAGCTTTCTCCAAAGGACATAGGCTATCTCCCGAAAAATGTCTGCAAATTTCAGGATAATCAGTTATTTTTTTTTATGCAATACTTTTTTTAAATTTCATTGTGCAAGCAAAAAATCATTTAATTCGAAATTTGGAGTTTTTACGGTCTGGAGTTCCTGTCATTACGAGAAGGGGAATCCTGATTAGCGGAAACGCCTAGCAAGCTCTAGCTTATCTAAAATGCTTAAAACTCAATAGAGTAGTTAAATCCTATCTGATTTTCGGTCACTTTAGCAATCTCCACCAGCTGACGGTTAAAATGTTGTAGTTGCAATCTAACGCTTTGCTTAGGTAGGAGTTGATAGTGATAGGCACCCGTGATGAACCATTGGCGCTGATCAATATCTGCGAGCAGCTGTTGTTTTTGGTAGGTTCCTTGTAATTGCAATGAACGATGCTTTTGGAAAGACCACTCTAGTAAACCGCCGATCCCATGTGCTTGTACTGTCTGCTGTGTATGCAGTGTTTTTTCTTGAGTATGTGCTATTTTGACACTCAATATGACTGTACTCAGTTTTCTTTTTAATAAGAAATCAGCTTTTCGACTGATAAATGTGTCATTCATAAAAGGTAGCTGTAATGTTAAAATATTAGGTGGAATCACTGGGCTGATCACAGCAGGCAAAGCATCAATTTGCGCTTGAATACTATTCTTTACCGATTCATTCAGTGACAATTTCAATTCTGTTAGACCCCGATTAAATGAAATATCTGATTCATATTGTTTTCCATAGGGTGTCTGTCCTGCTAAAAATGTCCCATAGAAGTAATCTGTTGGGAAATAGCCAAACCCTATTTTGGCAGAATAGCCATTTTTTTTTTGTACACTATTAATCTTATCGATAACTTCCTCATAGCCTACTTCTTGCAATAGCCAAACTGTACGGATCATAGGAAAGCTCAGATTAGCCTGTAAATCTTTTTTTAAAGACATATTACCCTCGCCGGCTCGCGTCTGCCTCCAATGAGCAGTGATTGCATAACTGGGCGGCCCTATTTTTCTTTTTTTTCGATGAAGTATTGCATAGTTTATGTCCAGTGTATCGGGCTGATCCGCATGAAAAAATTGCGCATAACTGTGGCTGAGAGATAGCTGAGTAGAATTGCGTCCTTTTTCATGGTAGTAGCTGGGAATCACACTCATTGTCAATGCATCAGGTAATCGTGATCCGACACGATTTTCTCTCTGATATTGTGACACTGGATCTAAAATTTGTTGTGTATAGTCTCCTAATAGAGTGAGATTCATCTTTTTAGGTATCGGATCATAACTGCCTTTCAATTGTCCCTGGTGGAAAATGTGATCCGGCTTAGTGTGATTCATGTAATGCATGGCTTGTAGTTGATAATTGATAAAATTCATTGCTGCTTGATCAGATGTCATTTTGACTTGAGGTTTGATTTCCGTGATCCAATCGCTTTTTTCTTGTTCATTGACAGAAAGCAAACTATTACTGCTCCAGCTTTGTAATAGATTTAATTCGGGTTTCACTAATGGTGTCGCAACAGAAGCAATGCAATATATGCCGCCTGTGAGTAAAAATAACCATCTCACTCTGACATTGGAGATCACTAATAATAACTCGTTTTAAATAGTAACAATAAAAAAATCATGCCATACAGTAACAGGCTTCCGTAAAAAAATCTCGGCTTAGCATACCACTTGATTGCTGTTTCTATTTTATTCTGTTTGTGCATAGGAAATGGAGAGAAAGAGCTATCAGAGGACATATGGTTTCGGAATGTAAAAAAGATCTGCTGTTTCTGTGCACTGAGTAACTGCGGCTTGAACTGATACAATGCATAACAAAATGCCAGACTGCTTCCAATACTAAAAATGAACGCCGCAACATTTAAAAAAATCCTATTGGGTTTAATAGGAATTCCTAATACATAGGGAGGATCGATCAATTGTAACTGCCAAGACTCATTAGTTAAATCGCTTTGTTGCGTGATGTTGGCAGACTCTCGACGCTCTAGTAATGCCTGATGTTGGCGCTGTAAAATAGCATAATCTCTATTTAAACCAGACAATCCAGTTTCTACTTCAATCATACTGTCTACTTTAGTACGTAAATGTTCCACTCTATTTTTCCAAGTGACTACTTTTGCTTCTGCAGCGGCCATTTGACTGGTGATTTCTGAGAGGGCAATTTGCCATTGCTGAAATGCGAGACTGTCCTCTTTAAAGTCTAAAGTGCCTGCTTGGTCGTTAGACAACAATTGCCTCTTAGTTTGTTCAATTTCTTGATTTAATTGCTGTATATCTGGATATGCATCTGTGTATTTAATTTGTTTTTCAGCCAAAGCTTGACTAAGTCGATTTAATTTTACTAATAAAATATTAGATACAAAATTGTTTTTTTCACCAGATTTTTGATCGGGCTGCCATTGATGCATTAAAGCGGTTTTTTGATTTTTCAGCATTTCCAAATCTAACATGGCCTGCTCTAGCTGAGTCAGCGCTTGCTGTAACTTATCATAATACCCTTGATTTTCTTTTGGTAATTCATCAACGTTCCCACGTTTAAAATCTGCTAGTTTTCGCTCGGCTGATTGTAAACGAATTTCATATTCATTAATTTGTTGATCTAAAAAATCATTGGCATGATTACGATCTCCATGCGTAGATTGCAAACTTAACTCTACGAATAAATTTAATACAGACTGAACTAATAATTTGGCTGTTTTGGGATTGGAATGTACTACCTCAATGGTATATAAGTCTGTTTCACCATTACGTTTAAGCTGAATATCCTTTGCTAAATCTTGATATAAACGCTCACGCTGATAGATACTCTTAGCGGTTAATTCCAGATCGCTGGCAGCTGCAATTTTTTCAATATTGGCTCTAGAGAAAAGAATTTTTGTCATTTCTAAAACACGTGAGTACGCATTAGAGTCCACAGTAATGCCTTTTAGCAATGGTTTCAGTAGACTTTTCGTGTCAATATAAACTTTGGCTTGTGCGAGATACGTATTAGGCATCAATGCGATGAGGCTCCATAAAAAGACGCTTAACCCAAATACCAATGCGAGAAATAGCACCCTATAGCGCCATACTGCCTGGTAGAGCCGATAGAGCACTGCTGTCAAAGGTTCTTGTTGCATATTTTAAAACCATGCTTGTGGTATTGTTAATACGTCCCCAGGATATACAGATGCATTTGCAGAGATATCCCCTTTACGAATGAGATCATCTAGCCGAACTCGATATTGTGATACTTTTTTCTGATTGGTTCGCGTGAGAATCGCACGATTACCAGCTGCATAATCGGATAATCCCCCAACCTTAATCATGAGATCTAAAAGTGTCATACCACTTTGATACTGAATGGTTTGGGGGGGGGCTGTTTCTCCCACAATGCGAATCTGATTCAATGAGTCATTATTGGCTTGCACTAGCATGGCAGAGACCACAGGTGTTTTTACATATTTTTTATAGGCTTCCACCAAATACTGATTTAATTCTGTCATGTCTAATCCTTGTACATGAACATCTTTTAGTAAAGGTAAAGAAATATACCCATCGGGTCTTACAAGGACTGTTTGTGTTAAATTTGGATTATCCCACACAGCAATTGCTAGCGTGTCCCCTGCCGCGATACGATATTGAATCACCGGCTGCTCAATGGTTACTGTTTCTAATAGTGATAAATGAGAGTGTGCGCAACCATTTAAGATCAAACAATAAAGGAACAGAAAAAACCAATGCTGTACTCTCCAGCATATTCTGGTGAGAGAAGCGTTTCCATGCTGACTAGCTAATCTCAAAAAGGAACTGCTTCGCTTCTTCGGATAATTTAGACTGCAGTGCTTTGTCATTCAGCATTTTCCCTAACACTTCCTTTGCTTGTTCCACTTCTCCATT
Source organism: Legionellales bacterium (assembly GCA_023266435.1). Lineage (GTDB taxonomy): Bacteria > Pseudomonadota > Gammaproteobacteria > Berkiellales > Berkiellaceae > JAHFQF01. Next base: position 6,848 of record JAHFQF010000091.1, read on the forward strand.
GTGATAAAGACCATAGGCATAGTGCCAACGAATTTCTAGATCTTTATCGTCTTTTTCAAAAGCAAGCTTGAAATATTTTAGCGCTTCTGCACGCTGCTTGTTTTTCATTAATACCCATCCATAGGTATCCAATATTTTAGGATTATTTTTATTGGCTTTATATCCTTTGGTAATGAGAGATAACGCTCTGACCGGACTTTTCTCGGAGAGCAACAAGGCAAGGTTATTCAGTGCAACCAAATCATTCGGTTTAGTCTCTAAGATCTTCTGATATATTTGAATAACTTTTTTTGAATCCGTGTCGCTCAATTGCTGTGCTAAATAATGCTGTGTTTCAAAATCTTCAGGGTTATTAGCTACCCAATCTTGCAAACGCTGTACAGCATGTCTAGGATTATCTTTAATCTCTAGCTGATAAAGAAAAACAGCCATTTTAGCGTCTGGCGATAATTGATAACCTTCTTCATAGACAACCAGTGCTTTTTGAGGCTGCTTTAAAGCCATCCATAGATCACCCATCTTTCTCAAAACATCGGGATCTTTTTGCGAAAAGCGAGCTGCTCTTTCAACTGCTTGATTTAATTGATACTGATCAAGCGTCTTGAGCGCCAGATCGGCACTTAAAAGCACAGTCACCTTATCGCCTGGATTACGCTCAAACAGTTTATTTAAAATAGAGGTGGCCTGATTCATGCGTCCCATCGCAATGTCTGTTTGTATCAAACCTTGCGCTGCTTCTAAATCATTTGGATTAAGATTCTGTGATTTTATATATAATTTTTGTGCACTTAAAAAATCTGCTTGCTCATAAGCAATTTGCGCAGCTAAATTTTGTATGGTTGTGTCTTGATAAAACTGAGTTGCTATTTTTTTTGAAAATTCATACGCAACAGAGGAAGGGAAATGTGATTTAAATAATTTCAATAAAGCAATGGCCGTTTCTTTTTCAGGATGATTTAAAAAATAACTCTGTTCTAGCAGTTTCTTAGCTTTTTCCACCTCACCTTTTTTTTCTAACAAACCAGCTTTCATTAAAATCGCTGGCACATAGTCAGGCTGTTTATTTAAAATAAACTGAATTTCTTGATCCGCCAGTGCATCCTCAGATTTCGTCTCATACAAAAGAGCAAGATGATATCTGGGCTCTACTAAACCAGGCGATAACTCTAAAGCCTGCTTAAATTGACTCATCGCACTCGCATGATCACCCAATCCTTGATAGGCTTGTCCTAATAAATCATGTGCCACCGCATGATTAGGATCTTTTTTTAACAATGACAATGCAAGCTGATAGGCAGTATCATATTGCTTTTGAGCCAAATGGTTTTTAGTCGTTAAAATTTTCTCTTCTACTAAATTATCATCTGTTTTTTTAACGACACCTTGTAAAAGTTGATCTGTTGAGTTCAGGTCATCACTCATCTCTGAGCCGTCTATGACTTGTGGGCGAGCGGTTTGATGTTGTTTGACTTTTTCTGCTGCATCTAATAGTGACAACCCTTTTTCAGTATTTCCTGTCAGTAAATACGCGGTACCTAATAAGGAAAGAATCCTGTCATTTTGGTTAATGCTTGAGACAAATGGGGAAAGCACCTGAATAACTTTTTTCGGATTATTCATTTTTAAAGCAATGACCGCATCTAATATAATCGCTTCACCATCTTCTGGATGTGTCTGCACGTAAGGACTCATCAGCGCTTCTGCTTGTTTTAATTTGCCTTGGTTATAATATGCTCTGGCCAATAAGCGTATACTAGATGTGTGATGAGGATATTTTTTTAATAAAGCCTCTAGTATTAAGACCCCTTCTTCTAGATGTCCTGCCTGTAATACTTTTAAGGCTTGAAAAAATTGTGTTTGTGGATGCGTTGGCGCATGCTCGTTTAACCAATTTATCTGCTGATAAAATAAATCTGTTTGTTTTAAAGACAATAACAAAGAAGCGTAATGAATCCTCCCCCAGACATGATTGGGCTTAATCTCTAATGCTTTTTCATACAAGGTTTTTGCACTTTCTAATTCTTCGCTGAATCGATAGATATCTGATTCGATAAATAGAATTTCTGCTTCATCTGCTGCTAATTTTCTTGCTTCTCTTAAATAATTTTTTGACT
>JAHFQF010000092.1:0-5167 GCA_023266435.1 Legionellales bacterium
CTTGCTTATCACAAGTAGTATTTATTATGTGGGTAAAGGCTATGAGTCTGATTATGACACCTCAAAAGGGCGGGTATTTTTAACCCTCAAATCTCGCGCTCAATTGATTTATATCCCTATCAAGCTGCTGTCACTCAATACTTGGCCAACTTGGTTGACAGGTGTAGGTTGGGGTATGAATGACGATGAAATGGTGCGTCAAATTCACCCCGATTGGATCTACATGGGCGCTGATCAAGAAGTAAAATTTGAGTTTTTCACGGCACGCCAACCGCTGCATTGGCACAATGAATATGTGCAAGCATTATTCAGCGGTGGAATTCTGTGTTGTTTGCTGGTCTTACTAATATCACCTGTGTTGCTGCTGACAGCACATGCAAAAGCCAAACGCATTGCTCCACTGATAGTACTCATCTATTGCAGTCTGAGTACTGTGTGGTTTCAAATGCCCATTACGATTCCTTTGATGGCCATGGCTTTCGCTTTTCTCGTTGATATTAAAAAATCGTATTGGCATTGCTCTCCACGCATACTCTGGATAGGCTGCTTGCTGAGCATATGCGCCTTGTTGTACGCAGTTCAAGAATCTTTTTGGGTAGCCTATCATTTTGATGCCATCAACCCACCTCCCTCTTTTACAAGTGCCAAAGAAACACCAGCAACGTGCGGTGATCACTATGTACACTTCAATCGAGGCGGTCAGAGTATTTTGCATACCTACGATGGTTATTACAATGAAGTCATCGCGTTAAATCCTGCTCGCCTGATAGATGCTGGGCCAGCAGAGGTACGAGATTGGCTGGATTGTGTCTTGCAAAGACAGCTTGCTACACAACAATCGCAATTGCATGTGTATACAAACTTATTGTCACTCTATAGTCGTTTGTCCAAACCAGATATGCTGCACCTTATTCAAGACATGCCACACTTTGAAACAACGTTTGAAAATAGCTTTCAGAAAATTTGGCAAATCGCACCTAATCGCACTGATTTAGCAATTCCTTTATTGCAGTATTGGTTAACCACACAGCAGAAACAAAAAGCGATCGCTTTAGCAGAGATGTTATATAAGAAAAATACCAGCGATCCAGTGGCACTCTGGTATACCGGTACCTTTTTAATTTCTGAATACGATGAATATCAAAAAGGCATGCGCCGCCTTAATTTGGCTTTAGATAATCACATTCAGCGAGTATTATCGCTTGATCAAATCACTGTCGATAAAATTCGCAGTACATCGCCTTAATGTTTGCTGCCAATGTTTAGTCCATCCATGCTCATGACTATTGTCTTCTAGGAGTATATGGGATTGATCACTGGCCAATTGTTGTTGGTAATCCTCTAAGACGACCTCAGGTGTAATGGTATCTGCTTTTCCCACAAAATGACATTGGGGTATTTTTCTCAATGCTGTCGTGAAATCTATGGGATTGAGTGATCCTGTTAAAGGAGATACGTGATGATAGGAAACCCATGTATTGATACTCAAAGGTGCCGCCACCGTCACCAATAAACGCACATCCGATCGCTGCGCAGCCAATAACGCTGCAATCACGCCGCCCCCAGAAAACCCGATGAGTTCCAATTCCTGTGCTTCCCATTTCACTTTCATTTGGTCAAGCACCTGTTGATAACTTGCTAAGACAGCGGAGTGAAAACGATGTTGAGTCCATACTAAAGTATTACAAGGCGGATCAGCCAAGGCTACATATTGGCAAGGCCGAGCAAGATAGAGTGTATTAGACGCACTGTCTGCTACTACGAGTCGTAAAGCAATGGGATCAGTCGGGGTGGGATTATTGCTAGGTTGATAGCGACTCAGCCAAGCAAAGCCATCTCCCTCAATATAAATACGTAGCTTTTGCATTGGGTGCACATCAGGCTGTTCCCACGCTAAAAGATTAAAAGGTTCGGTTTGATAGAGTATCGGTTGAAATTTAGGCTGGGCAATCTCTGAAGCTAATTGATAGCGATGATCACTACTTTGGCAACCCGTCAAGCAGAGTAAACTCATAGTAAAAAAAAAGCCTAGTTTAAAACTAGGCTTTTTAGATAGGGACATTATTTTATCTTAGAAGCTTGCACTGATGTTAGCCATTACGCTGGTACGATCAAAATCGCTTCGACTTTGTTCAGTCATCGCAGAAACATCGAAGCTAACGCTATCATAACGGTATCTTAACCCAGCCTTCAATTCAACTGCGGAAGAATCATTTTCTGCAGCAGTTAAGTTAGCCATGGTGACAGAGCTCAAGAAAGGATTTCCCAAACCATTTTGTGCAGTACTGATATCCATCTTAGTCCGGCTAAAGTCCCACACATAATGTGCACCTACGAATGGTTCCAACATTTCAAATGGATAAGAGACATCAGCACCTATACGTAAACTACCAATGCGTGAGTCTTCTTTCGCATTAACGAAACCACCTTGAGTGCCATTGGTTGTATATTGTGTGTCTGTAAAGCTATCTTGGGATTCTTTTCCATACATTAGACCCAATTTACCCATGACATGCCAATTATGCATATCATGATGCGCACATAACTCTGCAGCACCAAAATAACGGCTTGCATCAGGTGAGCCCATCAATTGGAAGTTTTGCATTACGTTCGAGCCAGCAGTATTATAGGCCATTGGTGCCATACGCGATAAATCATAGCTTAGCCAAGAATAACCAGCCGCCAATTGCACGCTGTACATGTCGTTGTACTGATATACCCAGTAAGGTGCTACAGTATAACCGTTACCACTGCGCTTACCGCCATTGAGTGCTGTCGCATAATTGGATTCTTCATAACCCACTGCTAATCCAAGTACAGAGTCCATGACGTCATAGTCAGCGCCCACAAATGTTTGCAGAATGTCGCCGGTGTATTTTGTAGATGTGCCAGTATTGGATGGATTTGTCCAACCAGCATTTACCCAAACTCGTACTTCATCGTGGTTACCACCGGCAACCCCTTTAGAAATACCCGTTGAAGCAACGTGTGCCCCATGAGCATTACCACCTTTGGGCGCATTAAAAATCAAATCTACAGTAGTTTCAGTAGCAGCTCTTAGTGCTTCACCTTTTACCAATGCCGTAGAGTTCTGGTATTGGCTATTGTAGCTATAAGAGTTAGCGGAGGAGTAGGCGTGTGCTTGCCCAACCCACATGCTTGTGAAAACAACAACAGTCCCTAAGGTTGAAAGCGATCTTTTCAACATAATTTCAATCCCTTGCATAGTCAGCCTAAAAATTCATCACGCGATGTGTAGACACATCCCAAACGTGTATACACATTATAAGCAAACACTAGCTTGATTCAAAGTATTTTGCAAATTTTTTTCACGCATAACACAAAAATGATGATTTTTATGTACTTTTCAGCATTTTTTGGGTGATATTTTTCTTAGTTTGATAACTTCAAGAGATGGAGGTCTGAGTTGACCAATGCGGTAAAAAAACACGTACTCCACGCCTAAACCAAATGATTCCGCCCATTAACCCAATTCCTAATTGTAGTACACCATACAGAATAGAAACAGCAAATGCTTGCTCTGCCGCAATGCCGTATTGTGCAAATAACCAAATAAGCGCCCCCTCACGAACACCCCAACCCGCAAAAGAAAAAGGTAGCATAGAAACTAAGAGCATCAATAAAAAGATCAGAAACACCACTCCTAGTGCTAAAGGGACATGAAATGCCTGTGTGATAGCGACAAAAGCAAAACCATTTAAGAGATGATTGACTGTTGATAAACTCAGCAAAGGCAGAATGCTCTTTAATGTAGCCACGCGTTGCCAATCACGCCAAATTGGCAAACTCCATCTTAAGGGTGGCCACTCTAAGCATGACACCACAAATTTATATTTTGCTGCACAAACCAGCATACTAAATATAGAGAATAGTCCGATACACAAATAAAGTGCGTGTTGATAAATCAAAGGTCCGTTGAATAAAGGCAACCCCAGAGCAAGCACAAAATATAACAAGCATAATCCTATCAGCGCATACCCGCGATCTAGAATCAAACTATTTAATACAGTTTGCCAGGCATGCCCTTCTTTTTGTAAATACCACAATCTTGCTGCATCTCCGCCGATGGCAGTAGGCATGATTTGATTAAAAAAATAACCAATCCATAATAGAGACAGTAATTTTGGATAAGCACATAGGATGTTTAAACGTTTTAAAATCAGGCGCCATCGCAATAAATGTGGAATCATGAGCAAAAGAAAACAACAAAGCCCACCAACCAACCAACTGTATTGGGCTTTTTTACAAAGTGTAATTAGATTTTTGCAATCAATTTGACAGGCAAGCGCAAGTAACAGAGCCAGGGAAAGCAATGGCTTTAGATAAGCTCTCATGGAATTCATGGCCCCAGTCTGCGATTTATTTTACTTCTTGATAGGCTTTCAGTGCTTGCTGATAATCGAACTGCGCTCTTTCGAGTGCTTCTTCTTTTGCAGCCAAAGTCACTTGATATAATTGCTGTTGCGCCTCAATCACAGGCATAGGTGTACCACGAAAATCTTGTAGCGCTTGAGTCGCTTGAGCAACGGCAGCTTCAGCGGCCATCAAGGTATCGTAAGCAGCTTCTTTCGCATTCGCAGCTTTTACTTCTTCGGCTTTTTTAGTGGGGACAGCAGTGGTGGAGGTTTTTGCAGCAACGGCGGGCAGACTAAGAAACAGAACAACCCATAGGACATGCTTTAACATTTCTAATCCCTTAGGAAAATTTGGCGCGCCCGGAAGGATTCGAACCTCCGACCCCCTAGTTCGTAGCCAGGTACTCTATCCAACTGAGCTACGGGCGCGCTGATTTCTTGGCGGAGAGAGAGGGAGTCGAACCCTCGATGGAGCTTTTGGCCCCATACTCCCTTAGCAGGGGAGCGCCTTCGGCCACTCGGCCATCTCTCCTCGTATCAAGGATTCAACCTTGATTGACGCAGAAGTCTATCACGAAGTATGAAATCAGAAAAGCACTTTTTGAAAAAAATATACCCAAAGCGATTTAATTTTAGGCTAGGCGTCGAGCCGTGAGCAACCGGAACGTACATGCTAGTACTTGGGGATCGCGAGCTGACGATAACAACAGCGCCTTAAATCATAGCGTGAAGGGCGTAGAGGAGTTTGATAGCTCCTCTATGTATTAAACATTTTCGTCGTTAGGTGCATC
>JAHFQF010000092.1:5177-8945 GCA_023266435.1 Legionellales bacterium
GTTGAATTCGGCGATAAATTTCTTCACGGTGGACAGAAACTTCCTTAGGCGCATTAACTCCAATGCGAACTTGGTTGCCTTTGACTCCTAAAACAGTAACGGTGACTTCGTCTCCCACCATCAATGTTTCTCCAACACGCCGCGTTAATATTAACATACGTCAATCTCCATCTTTTATTACCCAAGGCAAAAATACAATGCACCTTGTCTGTACACAGTAAACACCTCAAAAATTTGACCTATCTCCATCAATTGGGTGTAGGTATCCCGCTTTATGCGGCTTGTTCTTCAACTGGTGATTCATGCAAACCAAAACCTGCGTGTAGGGTTCGTACGCCCAGCTCTAAGTATTTTTCGTCCACAACCACAGAAACTTTAATTTCTGAGGTTGAGATCATTTGTATATTAATTCCTTCCTCACCCAGCAAGCGAAACATTTGGCTCGCAATGCCAGCGTGAGAACGCATACCAATCCCCACTAAAGAAATTTTGGCAATACTGTCATCTCCAATGACCAAATCTGCTTGTAATTTTTCACAAGTCTTTTTTAATATTGCCGTGGCCTGCTGATAGTCCCGACGATGCACGGTAAAGCTAAAATCCGTGATTCCATCTTGAGCTAAATTTTGTATAATCATATCCACTTCGATATTGGCATCACTAATCGGGCCTAAAATTTGTCCAGCAACACCTGGCACATCCGGCACACCCCTTAAGGTTAACTTTGCTTCATCACGATTAAAGGCTATTCCTGATACCAATGGCTTTTCCATCACATTATCCTCGTAAGTGATTAAAGTACCGGACCCTGATTCAAAGGTTGATAATACGCGTAAAGGAACGTTGTATTTACCCGCAAACTCTACTGCTCTAATCTGCAACACCTTTGCGCCCAGGCTCGCCAACTCCAGCATCTCTTCAAAAGTCACTTGAGGCATTTTCCGAGCAGCAGGGACAACACGCGGATCGGTGGTATAAATACCATCGACATCGGTGTAAATTTGGCACTCATCTGCTTTGAGTGCAGCTGCCAATCCCACTGCGGTCGTATCCGAGCCTCCGCGTCCTAGGGTCGTAATGTCACCCAGGTGATCTATCCCCTGAAAGCCAGCAACTACGACGACACAGCCTTCTGCCAAATCCTGACGGATTGCTGCTTCATCAATCTGTAAAATGCGTGCTTTTGTATGAGCAGAGTCTGTTTTAATACAGACTTGACCGCCTGTATAAGACTTCGCGGGGATACCTTTTGCAAGTAAAATCATAGACAATAATGCAATCGTTACTTGTTCGCCAGTCGCAAGTAACACATCCATTTCTCGGGGATCAGGGGTTTGAACAGCAGAAAAGGCTAATTGTTCTAGCCTATCTGTTTCTCCTGCCATGGCGGACAAGACAACTACCACGTCATGCCCTGCTTGACGAGTAGCCTCTACTTTATTGGCAACCCCGTGAAGACGTTCAATTGTCTTCACTGATGTCCCACCAAATTTCTGTATAATTAATGCCATGATTAATTTTCTTAAAGATTTCAGCGAGTTTAACAAAGCTTTTTTACAAAAACAAGGTTGAAACCTAAGTAACCAAAGCTTGTTCAACCCAAGAAATGACTGATTCTAATGCCGCAGGCAGCTCATTTGGCAGATGCCCACCGCCTTCTGCCATATCCGGTCTCCCACCCCCACGGCCACCTACTTTTTGAGACAAAAAGCTAGCCAACTTTCCGGCGTGTATCTGTTTGCTCAAATCTGGCGTCACCCCAGCAACCAAAGTCACCTTTTCATTCTCACTACAACCCAATACAATCACGCCTTGTTTCAAGCGCTGCTTTAAATTATCGAGGGTTTCTCGCATGATTTTAGGAGAGCCTGTTGGCAACTGTACAGCGAGAACAGAGATCCCTTGCACCAGTTTGACGGATTTGAGTAAATCCTGACCAGCCCCACTGACTAAACGCTGTTGTAAACCATCGATTTGTTTGTTTAATTGTTTCTGTGACTCTAGCAAAATCTGGACTCTCTCAACAACCTGTGCTGTGTCAGCCTTCAGCAAAGCAGAAAGCGACTCTATAGTACCTTGCTGTTCACGTACAAATGCACAGGCAGCTGCCCCAGAGCAAGCCTCGATCCGACGAACCCCAGCCGCCACACCACCTTCTGAGATAATTTTAAAAAGTCCGATTTCTCCAGTATATTTCGCATGCGTACCACCACACAACTCCTTAGAGAACGTATCGCCCATACTCAATACACGCACGTCTTTATTGTACTTTTCACCAAATAAAGCCACGGCACCTGAGGAAATTGCTTGCTCCATACCCATGACATGCGTTTCTATGGCGGAGTTCTCACGGATTTTAGTATTGACCATGTCCTCTAACTGATTCAACATTGCTCTATCTACAGGAGCATCATGGGTAAAGTCAAAGCGCAAACGAGTAGGTGTGACTAACGAACCCTTTTGCATCACTTGTTCACCTAAAAGCGTTCGGAGTGCGGCATGCAATAAATGAGTAGCAGAATGATTGGCTGCTGTTTGACAGCGTAAAACAGCCTCTACGGATGCGAAAACTTCTTCATCAACCTTCAGCGTGCCTTTGAGCATATGTCCAATGTGGACAATAGCATTACCCATTTTCTGTGTGTCTGTGACACAAAATACGCCTTGCTCGGTTTTAATCACACCAGTATCGCCAATTTGCCCACCACTTTCTGCATAAAAAGGCGTTTCTGACAACACAACCCAACCCTGATTTTTTTCAGATAACTGCTGTGTAGACTGCTCTTCTTGGAACAGGGCTAAACAGCGAGTTTTGAGACTCAGCGTTTCATAACCTTTAAACACAGTGTCAAAATTCACTGCCACGCTGCTTTGCTTGGCACCAAAGCTTTGACTCTGTCTGGCTCTGTCTTTCTGCTCAGTCATGGCTGTCTCAAAACCTGCCATGTCCAATTGTAAATCTTTTTCTCGCGCAAAATCCGCAGTCAGATCAACTGGAAAACCATAGGTATCATACAATTTAAAAATCACATCTCCTGGTATTAACGTACCCTTCAGATCGCCTAAGACTGACTCCAATAACCCCATACCTTGATGTAAGGTCTTAGCAAATTGTTCTTCTTCTTTTCGCAGTACGCGCATTACTTGGCCTTCTGCTTTAGCAAGCTCAGGATAGGCTTTGCCCATTTCTTTAACTAAAACAGGTACTAGCTGATAGAAAAACAAACCAGTCGCTCCTAAGCGATGGCCATGTCGTAAAGCTCGACGAATAATACGCCTTAAGACATAACCCCGGCCTTCATTAGAGGGCAATACGCCATCAGTAATGAGAAACGAAGCTGATCGAATGTGATCTGCAATCACTCGTAAAGACTGATGCGTACAATCTTTTATCTGCAATAATTTGGCTGCTGCCTGGATCAGGGAAGCAAACAAATCAATTTCATAATTATTGTGCACACCCTGCATGACCGCTGCAATGCGCTCTAGCCCCATGCCTGTATCCACCGAAGGTTTTGGCAATGGAATTAACTGTCCGGCCTCATTGCGATTAAACTGCATGAAGACAAGATTCCAGATCTCAATGTAACGATCGCCGTCTGCTTCTGGTGTACCAGGCGGGCCTCCTGGAATCTCAGGGCCGTGATCATAAAAAATTTCGGTACAAGGACCGCAAGGACCGGTGTCCCCCATGGCCCAAAAGTTATCTTTCTCTCCGCAACGTGAAAAACGGCTGGGATCAACCTTCATTTCATTTAACCAGATGGA
>JAHFQF010000093.1:0-4114 GCA_023266435.1 Legionellales bacterium
GTATTCAATATTTTATTACAAGTGTTAGACGATGGGCGCCTGACAGACAGTCATGGTCGTACTGTGGATTTTCGTAACATGGTCATTATGATGACGTCTAATATAGGCTCGGCGCAGATTCAAGAGCAATTTCAAAAAGTAGATTATGCCACCATGAAGGAAAATATACTGAAATTGCTGACGGATTATTTTAGACCAGAATTCATTAATCGTATTGATGAAACCGTGGTCTTCCATCCCTTGGCAAAAGAAAATATCCGCGCCATCGCACAAATTCAAATGGTTGATCTGCGTAAACGCTTACAAGAACGACAACTGGAGTTAGTCTTTACAGATGCTGCTTTAGATAAACTCAGTGACATTGGGTTTGATCCAGTCTACGGAGCACGTCCTTTAAAGAGAACCCTGCGTCAGCAAATAGAAAATCCTTTAGCGCAGGCTTTGATTGCTGGAGAATTTAAAGCAGGGGATACCATCCATGTAGAGACAAACGCAAGTGGCGGGTTTGTCTTTAAGCATTAAATGAATATACCGTTTTAAAGTATTTCTCAACGTCTTGAGTACAGGTGCCTACATAGCCAATGTAGCGATCGGGACGTACCACACAATACCCAGCCTGAATGGTGCTCCATTCAGGCATCCTTGTGCGATCTTGTGCGGTGACTCTATAAATGATTGCATAGTCTTTGCTAATCAGTGTTTCTGACAGTTGGCCACTGAAGTCTAAAATTAAATGCTTACCTTGTAATTGTGGAATGGGTAACTCAGCGATTCTATCACCAGCCCGTAATATTTTGAGAGTTTTGCCTTGTACAAGGGGACTGTCTCGATAATGTACATTGAGCTGAGCGATCTGATTGACCAATTTACGTTGTAAAAAAGTAAATTTGCTGAGCTTAGGTAGCATAAAACTACGTACACAGTCGAGAATTTTATTTTTTGTTAACGCACCGCGGCCCATTTTATCGGTCAGAGATAATACACTTTCCCCAACAGGGTGTCTTTCTGCGTGATAGGTATCCAATAAATGGTGATCCAGTTTGTGCTTCCAAGTGGCGGCCAATTTCCAAGCAAGATTCATTGCATCTTGCATGCCTGTATTCATACCTTGTGCTGCAGCTGGAATATGTACATGCGCAGCATCGCCGACTAAAAAAATACGCTGTTTTTGATAGCTGGATGCCAGACGCTCATGCACATAAAACTGAGAAGACCAGAGGGGTTTTTTGATCTCAACTGGATACGGTAATGTTTTATGCGCAAAGGTTTGAAATAAGACCTCATCTGGTGTGGCATCATCATACTGCGGCGCTTGGCTAATCTCTGCAATCATGCGCGCAGAGTGTTGCATAGGAAAAATCATCAATGAAATGTCTTCTGCCATGGCGATTACAAAATTATTTTTAATGTGTTTACAGGCTATAGGTGCATCAATCATCTTAAATTTAAAACCATACTCATTGCCGAGATAAGGTATACCTAACTGTTCTCGTACCAAGCTGTGATAGCCATCCGCTGCAATCACCCAAGACGCAGTGATCGTTTCTTGATTTCCTGCTGTATCGCACAGTACATGCACGCAGTCTGCATCTTGTTTAATCGAGATCGCTTGAACGCCATAGTCCACGGACAATTGATGCGATTTGAGATAAGTGAGCAGACAGTGCTCAGTGCTGTTTTGCGGAATATCACAGACAAACGCGTATTTGCTTTGTATGTGCGAGAGATGCACGGTAGCAAGTTGTTTTTTGTGCACAAATAAGTTGCCATAGTTAATTTCTTGGCCTAGCTGAAGCAGTTGATCAGTAATGCCGATCTCTTCAAAAAGTTCCAAAACTCGAGCATGTACGCCCACGGCATTTGACGTCTGGGTAGGACCAACTTTTTTGTCAATGATACGGCAAGGAATGCCATAATGTGTCAAAAAAGCAGCTGCAGTTAACCCGCAGGGCCCCGCACCAATGATTAAGACAGGTATAGTTGCTATTGACATACAATAAGTCCTTTTATCAGAGCGCTTGGCGACACTTGGCACTTCCTGTGCCAAGTGGATCATGAACTGGGGTTAGATGGTAGGCAGTTCACCCACAATACTGAGACGGTTTTTCTGTGCAAAGGCAATAATTTGCTCAAAAAGAGGCGGGTTTGCCTCAGCCAAGGAAAGCGAGACGACCAGGCAATTCCGATCTTCGATGGTAGAAGGGTAGAGCAAAGGTGAGTAATGAATCCGCTGATTTTTAAAAGTGGATAAATTACCGCTCATGCGCTCAGCCCAGTCAGATGGGCGAAATTTTTGACCATCGGGCGTAATACCCTCAATAATCAGCTTATTGGGCATAGGTTTAATCATCGTATCCAGAATAAGTTTTAAGCAGGAAAAGCTACTATATCCTTAAAGGATAGCATGTCTACGCATATCCCCAAAGGTCTTGTCTCATCTCTGCTCATTATTTTATTTTAGTTAATTAGATGACTCTTGGTGGGTGGCCATCGGTCAGTCCATTGCGTTGACAAGACAGGCGCTAAAGATTATAGTTCGTAATCTAAATATTGCCTTGCTCCCCCAATGATTTAAACTAATGGAGACCTGATTAAATGGCGCATTATGAAGACACTCAACGTTCTGCGAGAGCACAAGCCTATACTCAACAACCCCCAGTTGTTACTACTAAACCTCTGACACCTGCACAATATTTCGAGTTGCACAGAGCCAATCTGATGGCTGTGGGACAGTCTGATACGCGCACTGCCGAAGAAAAGCGCAGTTTTTCCTTTGAGTTTACTTTGTTTTCTTTTTGGCGCAATCGTCTTGTTATTCGAGGCAGGGCTGGAAAAGAGCGCGATTTCAACTTCACCGGCCAAACTGACTTTACAAGAGGCAGTGATAGATTCTCTAAAGGACTAGGGGCTGTCACAGCCGTGACCTTGGATGCCGTGACTAATTTTCATCGCTGGTGGAGTTTTCACTTTCTACTGCGCTGGTATTTTGCTTCCTGTAACTATTGTCGTCGTAACATGGCAAATGAAGATAAAACGGCACAGAAAGTATTTGCCGCTTTTTATATCGCCTTGATGGCAATGGGCGCTTTGGCGTCGGCACTGTGGGCCATGCCACGCTACTTCTCCGCTTGGCAAAATCAACGCGAAGGCCGTAAAGTAAAAAATGCGTCTACACGTTTCAGTAACATCCGTTGGCGTTATTTGTGGATGGTGCCTGTCGTTGCTTTGATTGGTGCAGGGCTTGCTGCCAGTTTTGGGCTTCCATTAGTAGGCGCTGTTTTTGGTGCCGTTTGTGGATTGGCATTTTCATGGGGCTATGGGATTTATGCTTCTAAGTATGGCGTGTTTGCTAAAGCAGATGAAACTATTGATTTTGATGGAAAACATATTCCTAAAAAGTCTTGGTTAAAAAAGCTCAGTAAATACCCAGGCTTTGAAAACCAAGAAGTGGCCATGTATGCCTATGCCTATCTTACCAATAAAATGCTTCAAGGCACGCGACATCCTGCTAACAGTAGAGAATATAAAGAAGCAGTACAAACTAGGATTGAATATAAACTCCGTAAGCAGTTTAAGCACGGTGATTTGTTTGACGTGATGCGTTATTTTCAAGAAGAGCATGCCCGCTTACAACAGGCTTTAGGTCAACGGCATGCACCAGAAGATTTGCGTAAAATGCGCACTGACTTTGATATGTTGACTTGGTTGTTAAATAATACGCTAAATAGACAAGCCGCATTTCAAGTCAATGTGCCTGCGTACTATCAACAGGAGATACGTCGCGTATCCCATGCGGCTCCGCCAACACAGATGCAATTTACTAGTCCTTGTGACGCTAAGCAGGCAGAAGTAATGCGTGCGCAAGTGCAACGTGGACAAGCGCCCAATCCGTATGAGGAGCTACAACGCGATCTAGCTCAAATGCAGCAAAGTGCTGTACCGTCAGCACCACCAGCAGAACTGTTTGCTCATGGTTATAACCCAGCTGAGTTGCCACCCAGTTATGACGATGTGATGGCGGCAGACCAAGCATCGGTTGCTGCAGATAGGACGACTCCTGGCTATAGACCGGCACCCTATGCGCCTGCTTACGGCGCAGTAGGTCAAAAAGAAG
>JAHFQF010000093.1:4124-8851 GCA_023266435.1 Legionellales bacterium
GGTTCAAGTCTAGAATCGTACGTGCCACCACCCAGCTATGCTGCGCCTTCAGCGCCGCCTCAATATAAATTCTAGTAATAAAAAGCCCTCTCAGAGGGCTTTTTTATGCCTGCATTTTGCAGCCTTCTTGTTTGTGCTAAGATGGCTGTATTGTCAGCATAACCATTGGTGATTTGTGGTCAAATACATACGCCCACCGCGGCATCGCGGTATTTATTTATTACCTAACTTATTTACTACGAGTGCCTTATTTGCTGGGTTTTATGCCATTGTTGCCAGCATGCGAGGGGATTTTGACTTGTCAGCCATCGCAATTTTTATTGCCATGCTGATGGATACGTTAGATGGTCGCATTGCCCGCCTGACCAATACACAGAGCGAGTTTGGGGCGCAATATGACACGATTTCAGACATTGTAAATTTTGGGGTGGCACCTGCCTTAATTATTTATAATTGGGGATTATTTGAGCTAGGTAAGTTAGGTTGGATGGTCGCCTTTTTTTACGTGGCTGCGTGTGCCTTACGGTTAGCACGGTTTAATACCAAATTAAATGATGAGGCTCAAGACATACGTTTTTTTGAAGGACTACCTTGTCCAATGCCAGCGGGTGTGATTGCAGGGATTGTTTGGTGGAGCCACGATGTAGGGATTCCTGGAAAACATCTGTGGTGGCTAGCTGCCGCAGTCACTGTCATTTTAGCTGTTTTGATGATATCTAAAGTCTTGTATTTTAGTTTTAAGAAAATTGATTTGCGTAAAAAGCTACCCTCGGTTACAGCGTTATTGGTAGCTGTGATGTTGATGTTTGTGGCCTATGATCCGCCGAAAGTATTGTTGATGATTTTTGCACTCTTTACACTATCGGGGCCTGTGTTTAGCATAAAGCGGTTGATTCACCAGCGGCGCCTACGTCGTCCAAAAGCGAAGCGTTAAGTGTGAGGGGCAGGACCAGTTTGACACCCCCTCATCCGCCCTATCGGGCACCTTCTCCCAAAGGTAGAAGGACTTACTAGCAAGATCTCACTGGTGAGAAGGACTACTAGCAAGATCTCACTGGTGAGAAGGACTACTAGCAAGATCTCACTGGTGAGATGGATTCTCGCCTGCGCGGGAATGACAGCAGAGTCGCTGGATTGCTGCGCTTCGCAATGACAACAACACATAAAAGCCAATTGAGAAGGAAATTGAGTCAAAGCAATTGGTTTTTAGACTAGGCCTCGAGTTGTAAGAAAGAAATGATGCTCTAAGCAGGCCCGAAGATCTTTGCGTGAGCGAGCTTGAAGCTCAGCTGCCCTCACTCGGCCTTCGGTCACTCTTTTCCTCAAATAGTGGGAGAGAGCATTTGATCTACTGGCGGCTTTTGCGAGCGAAGTAGCAAAGATGTGAAGGTGGCTGCGACTATCCAACAACGTATAAAAGCCAATTGAGAAGACTCCAGGGAGGGGCAGCAGTATGAACAAGGACAAGCTGGTTATTTTTGACACTACTTTACGAGATGGTGAGCAAAGCCCAGGCGCTTCAATGAACGTGGCTGTAAAACTAGAAGTTGCAATGGCTTTAGAGGAATTAGGAGTGGATGTGATTGAGGCAGGTTTTCCTGTGTCATCTCCGGGTGATTTTGAGTCAGTCAAAGCCATAGCTGCTCTAGTGAAAAATTGCCAAGTCTGTGGATTAGCGAGGGCCGTCGAGGCAGACATTGATCGCGCTTATGAGGCATTGAAAGGGGCAAAAAATCCCCGTATTCATACTTTCATTGCCACGTCTCCCATTCATATGCAAAATAAACTGCGTTTAGAGCCAGATGCGGTGGTTGAGAGAGCGGTAGCTGCTGTGAAGCGGGCACGACAATATTGTGCCAACGTAGAATTTTCTGCAGAGGATGCAGGTCGTTCAGATCCCGCTTTTTTAGCACGCATTTTTGAAGCGGTGATTGAGGCAGGAGCGACGACTTGTAACATTCCAGATACAGTGGGTTATAGTTTGCCTGCGCTATTTGGTGAGTTAATTACTTATTTAAAGCGAACGATTAAAAATGCAGACAAAGCTATTTTTTCGGTCCACTGTCACAATGACTTAGGTTTAGCAGTTGCAAACTCTTTAGCCGCAGTACAAGCGGGTGCCCGTCAAGTTGAGTGCACGATTAATGGCATGGGTGAGCGCGCTGGGAATGCTGCACTGGAAGAGATTGTCATGGCGGTCAAAACCAGGCAAGATGTATTTCCAGTGATGACTACGATTAATACACAACATTTAGTACGTTGCTCGCAGCTCGTTTCTAAAGTCACAGGGTTTGCAGTACAAAGAAACAAAGCCATCGTTGGGGAAAATGCCTTTGCGCATGAAGCAGGTATCCATCAAGATGGTGTCTTAAAAAGCAGAGAAACTTACGAAATTATGCGAGCAGAAGACGTAGGTTGGCAAGCCAATCAAATGGTATTAGGCAAACACTCTGGACGTAATGCCTTTCAACAACGCTTAAAAGCCTTGATAGGGAGCACGCAAAAAACTTGGGACTTAGATGAAGCCTTTGTTGCGTTTAAAATCTTAGCTGATGAAAAGCATGAAATTAAAGAGGAAGATTTGCAGGCCTTGATCGCACAACTCGATACACGGCATGCAATCAGTAAATAAATGGCTCAAACATTGAACGCTGAATCACTGCGCTGGAAATCCGCCTTGGATGCGATGGGGATCACTGTATGGGTCCCTCGTCGACCAGAGCCACCCGCTATAAAAAAGCAACTCACTACCGCGTCAGGCAAAGCTGTCTTAGATGCGCCTTTATCGATTCATTTGTTGACCGATCCTCCCCCACATCCTATCCTAGTGCTGGTAGGCACCGATCAGCAAATGCAAACTCAACGTCCACAAGTAAAACAACTTCTAGATAATATTTTACGCGCGTTGTTTCAAACCACAGCACCGCTCGCACGTGCAGTGATCGTCCCAAATCAAGAAGAAGAAAGCATCCCACTCACTGAGCAACTCGCCACATTGCAACCTTTGGCCTGCTTAGTATTTGGAGATTGCCTACCACCCTTAGCCGATCAGATCTTTCCGATTATTTATCTACCCAGCCTTGAAAGCTGCCTATCCGATCCCACTCAAAAACGACTCATTTGGCAATACCTGCAACCTTGGGTGGAGCGCTGGAGGGTATATCACCCCGATTGGTCCCAATAACAGTAAGCTTTCAAGTAGTATCAAGGAACTGTGTAGTTTGGCCAATCTTTGGCGAAAAACAGTCTCAAAATGCTCACATACAAAGCGTATGCTGCGCGTTTTTCGTCTATTTTTCATCCAAACCTTGTCTCAACCTACTTAGTTCTGCGAGAGTCACCATTACCCTTTGAGTATGGTAGGCTGTGCAATTGGTCTTTATGCAATGAAGTGCCGTAAGTTCAAATAGTATTAAAGGGACAGAGCAGCCCCGAGGATCTTTACGTGACCGAGCATGCAGCTCAGCCGCCCTCACGATCTTCGCCCACCTTCTTGTCCTCCTACGGAGTTTGTGGGAAAGGGACTTTGATAGTCTCTGGGCGGCTTTTTCGAGGGAGGTAGTAAAGATGTGAAGGTAGGCTGCGGATAACTTCTGGATATCAAGTGTAAGAGAGAAGCTATATTCAAACTCATTTGCTTTTAGACTAGGCGTTGAGCCGTGAGCAATCGGAACGTACTATAGTACTTGAGGATTGCGAGCTGGCGAAAACAACACAGTATAAAAGCAAATGAGGAAGAGTATACCTAAAATATAGACAGCTTCCCTTAACCTTAATCGTCTAGATCAATCGCCATATTTTCTTTATGCTCCGACTCCATCCAAGCAGGACTTGCAGAGGCTTCAGAGATGAGTGTTAAACCATCTTTGGCTTCAGCGGTTGGTAACAAGGCTTGGCTTTTTAACAAATCATCATGCCCCGCTTTGCGGTGCCCTAATTCAAGATGTGCCATCCCGCGGTAGTAGTAATAGTCATGTCGCTCATACCGTTGGATTGCTTTGTCTAAGTTTGTAACCGCATCTTTATACTCTTTTTTAGCATAATAAACTTTCCCCTTGGTCGCATAAAAAACTGCCTCATTGGGGTATAACTGAATGGCCTTATCAATGCTAGACAAGGCTTTGCTGTATTCTTTTTTAGATAAGAGTGTTTGTGCTTCGGCGTTGAGATCATACGCAGGTTGTTGTGCGCGTAACGCTTCAATGGCTGCTTGGAATTCTTCAAACTCCCAAGATAAATTACTCGGTAATTCATAACTGAAGTGTTGCGCTTGTAACACCCGATCTTGGCTTGCAGGATGGCTTTGTAGAAAAACCAGCCATTTGGGTGAATTTTTTTGCTGATCAGCCAGCATCTGTAACACATTCAATGAGCCTTCAGGGGTAAAGCCTGCTTTACTCATGTAAATCATGCCAAACTTATCGGCTTGGGATTCTTGAGCGCGGGAATAGTGCAGCTGAACAAGATTGACAAGTACGCCCTCTAGCGCAGGAGGGTAGTGTTTATTGGAGTAATTATCTAACACTTGTAATGCAAGGACGATAAGCATCATACGTTCTTGACCATTGACCGTATGACGTAAAGCAGCATGCGCGATTTCATGGCCTAACACACCAGCTAATTCGGCACCACTGTGAATATGTGCCAATAAGCCACGGTTGATGGCAATCTTACCGCCAGGTAAAGCAAAGGCATTAATCTCATCGCTATTGAGAATAATAAACTCA
>JAHFQF010000250.1 GCA_023266435.1 Legionellales bacterium
TGCTTTCAGTCCGAATTTGTTGCGCTACAGGGGGCCGAGAAAAACACTTCAAAAATTGTAATAAATTTCTTATTGGCATTAGGTGAGATGGGTATTCCTTATGACAGGATAGCGCCAGAATGGTTGGACTATTTACAAGTTAATAGAATTTTTGAACAAGAGATGCGTGATTTGTTTTTCGCATTGGATAATCTTGGATGTTCATGGGATGTGCTTACTGCAGAATTTCGTAAATTTTTACTAGCTTCCTTGAAGCGCAACCACGTATTTCTTAACTTAGAAGATATTGAGATTTTGGTCTCTTGCTTTATGCGGTTAGGAATAAGAAGTGTTGACTTACCCAAAGAATTTTTAGAGGCTTTGATAAAAAACAAAGCAGACTCATCACTAGATAAAGATAGCCCTTTGCTTCAGTATGTCATTGAGGAGTCAGTGCAGCCGGTAGTAGAGGCGGTGCCTGAGGTGAAGGCTCCCCTGGCACAAGTAGAGCCAGATTCAGTAGTTGATGTCTCTGCTGACGCAGGCCCTGTGTTGCGCTCATTCTCGGAAGATGCACGGGTAAGTTTCAAGAAAACGGATGTTTTAATAAGGATTCAGGTGATTCTTAGTAAACTGAATCGAATTGTGACATTAGACCCCAGTACACTACCACCTACTGGGGCGTATAGAAGGATGATACTGGAAAGGTATCGTATGTCTCAATTAATGTCTGAATTAAACGGCGTAGTTGAGAGTATTGTGAATTTGCCTGCTGATATCATCGCAGCGAGCTCGAAAGAAATTTTACCATTGCTCCATGCTTGGGGGCATGCTTCTCGAATCGAGCAGCATCTAGATGTTGCTTCTTTTGATAATCTTCAAACAATACTCTGTGCTATTTTCTCTAAAAAAACCTTACAGTTAAATCATGCGATTTGTTTTCTTAAGTGCATTGCTGATTTTGATAAAAAATGGATTGAGTTAGGTGCGGATCTACAAAAACAAATCGCGGCGTGTTTAGAGCGATGCAAGTCACAGATTTCATTTGAGTTATTCAACAGAGTCTTTCTGGCGTTGAGCAAGATTCAATATGACGTATCGGCTGACCCTCAAAGTCCACTTTCTATTATCGCGATAGATATGACAGAAATTATGTTGGCAAATTTGAGCGACAAGTCCCTATTAACGATGTGGGGATGGCAATCCGAAAGCCTCTTTGAGCGCTTACAAGGGGTTCGGATAACTGAAGACATGCTATCGGCGGGCGCTCGACAGCGCTGTGCGAAAATTTCAGAAGTGCGTCATGCACCTAATGGGTTTTCAATGCGCGGTACTCAACGGCGCATAGAGAGGCGCCCGGAGGATGCCAAGCTGGTAGGCTCTGCTAGCAAACCTGAGTCTGTAGCTAAACGTAGAGTAAGTGTGAATTCTGCCAGAAATATAGCAGAGTCAGCTTCGAAGGCCAGTGCTGCTCAACCAATACAAATATTAAAGCGCCCTGAACCCGATAAACAGCATACCACTGAGCAGCCTGGTGCAGCAGCGTTACCACCAGTTCAGAGGACGCCGGAACCGATGAAGGGCAAGCCATTAATGGTTACAAGTGATGATTATCGGCGTCGTCAATCATCTGCTCCGCGACAGCAAGCGATGAGCATTGTGGAACAGCCTGTATCAACTTCGGATGCTGCTACCGCCTCATCAACGGAAAAATCTTTGGCGGCCTCATTGAGACGGCCAGTCGATCAAATACCAGAATTTGTGCCGAGCTCTGATGCACTGAGGGCTGCCCCTGCAGCTGTTCTGACCTCTTATCCATCGCATTATGTTAGGCCGAGTGGATCAGGCGTGCCATGGGATTCTAGGGTAGATTATTGCTACCAGCAACCACAGGGTGCAGGACACCCTCAGTATTTAGATGCTAGCACTGTAACCATGCATGTTCCGCAGCATATGTATTATCAAGCTTCGGTACAACAACAGGCACAATTTGCAGGACCCCAGGGGGCTGTGTATCATCAGACTTCAGCGCCGCCATTGCTTTATGGTGGCTATTATGAGCAAACAGTACCTTATAGTGCGCCGCCGCCATTGGTGGATCGTAGGATACACCCATGGCAGTATTAGTTATCAGTAAAAAACATTCAGGATGCTACGCAGCCACCGATTGTATTTGAGGGCGGGCAGGGGGGGCGCTAGCCGCACATAGAGTTGCGCCCAGGTATTGAGATGTTTTTATAGATATACCCAAGATACTCCACAATACCTGTTCCTAGCTGCTCGAATTTAACCCTCTGCAGCCTTCCTCACCTCGCAATAGTATCGACTATTCCTTGGTTCGGAAAACTGCATCTGGTTAAATTCGCTTTGCTATAAACTACGCATTTTGAAGTATCTTGGGTATATTAGAGCCAACTTTTAATGGTTTGGGTCAGATTGCTATTTCTTTGGCTAATACATTAAATCAACAACATAAGCTCGGCATTGACCTAAATGGCACCTTGGGTGGTAATTTGTTTAATG
>JAHFQF010000094.1 GCA_023266435.1 Legionellales bacterium
CTGTACAAAGCAATACTTTGGCTCTATTTGAAAGGCACGCACTTTTCTCAATACATCAGATTTCAATAAATCAGGCAATAGAGCAACCAAAAGACATGGCGCAGCTGAATTTTTTGGTAAAAAGGCTAATGGAATAGTATGCACATCTGCTTCAGGGATAAAGCACCAACTTGAAGCATCTACCGGATTTATTTCTTGAAATTGGTAACCTGGTAAAGGATTCTGCCTGGCCTTCTCTTTAAATTGCTGTAAAACACCAACATCATGCGTACCCTCCAAATGGATAGTAACACGTACTTGCTCTGTAGTTTGGTCAAAATCAACTTGCGTAGTATCACCAGACGGTAATGTAATTTCTGTAAATGGCATCATTAAGCTCCCAAAAAAGTAATTCAAGCAACAAATAGATTGTTAATTGGCTTACTGTAATTGAAGGGCCTTGATATGTCAACTAAATGCTGATAATCCGGTGATTGCTCGACCAATAATCAGGTGATGCATATTATCTGTACCTTCATAGGTGAAAACAGACTCTAAATTAGCCATATGTCGAATGACTGGGTATTCTAAACTAATGCCATTTGCGCCTAATAAATTTCTGGCTTGACGTGCAATTTTCAGCGCTTTTTTACAGGCATTCATTTTTGCCATAGAAATCATGACATAGGTCGCTTGATCTCGATCCATTAATTGCCCGAGCCGGTAATGGTATGCCTGCATAAGGGTAATGTCCGTCAACATATCCACCAAATCTTTTTGGACTAACTGAAAACTTGCCAAAGGTCGATTAAATTGCTTGCGTTCTTTTGTATAGTTCAACGCCGCCTCATAACAGGCCATTGCAGCGCCTGTAGCACCCCACGCAATCCCATAACGCGCTTTACTTAAACACGATAAAGGGGCGACTAATCCTTTTTCACTTCCGGGTAAAAAGTGACTGTCTGGCACAAAACAATCTTTAAAATATAAAGCGCCCGTCACCGATGCTTTCAGAGATAGTTTGTGTTTAATTTCTTGAGACACAAAGCCCTCAAAATTTTTCTCTACTAAAAAGCCTCGCACGTCCCCTGCTTCATTTTTCGCCCAAACAATCGCGACATCTGCTACCGTGGCATTCGTAATCCAAAGTTTACTGCCATTTAATAAGTACCCACCTTCTACTTTTTTGGCCGTGGTTTTCATTGATGAGGGATCCGAGCCTGCATCTGGCTCTGTTAATCCAAAACAAGCCAATTTTTTTCCGGAGGCCATATCTGGCAAAAACTGACGGTGCTGCTCTGGTGTACCAAAAGCAAAAATAGGATACATACATAAGCTACTTTGAACCGACATAAAACTACGAATAGCACTGTCACCACGCTCTAATTCTTGGCAAGCCAAGCCATAAGCAGTGTAGCTGGCACCAGCTCCACCCACCTCTGGTGGCAATGTCATACCTAATAAACCCAAATCAGCAATTTCTTTGACCCATTGTGGTAAAAAAGTATTGGCTTCAAATGCGGCTTGAATGGTATCTAGAAACCGTGTTTCTACCCAACGCTTTACAGAAGTCTGAATGAGTCGTTCTTCATCAGAGAAACAGGCATCAAATTGTAGAAAATCAGTCACAATAGTCTTCCTTATCTTTTAGATAATCCCAACAGGGTTTTGTGCTATAAAAAAGTCGCTCAACACAACGACAGCGCATCCTCAATAATTTGTTCCGTACTAGGTAAGATATACTCCCAGGCATTACCCAAAGGGATAAAACAATCTTCAGCAGTGCGCCGTTTAATTTTTGGCAAGGGTGTTAAAGTTTCTAACATCCAAGTCATCAGTTGCTCACTGATTGATCCCGTTTTTCTACACTCATCCACAATTAAAACACGCCGATGTGATTTTAAAAGGGTGGTTAAATGTTGTAATGGCAAAGGCGCTAGCCATTGTAAATCGATAACGGTTGCTTCTACATGGTGCTCTGCTTGTAAGCGTCGCTGTGCTTGTAAACTTAAATAGCAGCCATTGCCATAAGTAATAATAGCCAAATCTTCACCAACAGTTAAGCATTGCGCTTCATCGAAACGAGCTATCTCTGAAAGGGCTGGATAATGGCATAAAAAGGCATTATCCCCTATTTGATGCAAGTCTTTGGTCATATAACGCGCAATAGGCTCCATGAAGATTACAACGCGTTGTTCAAGGTAGGCAAGCTGTAAACAAGCACGTAATAACTTGGCCGCAGATTCTCCATTGTAGGGACAGGCAATGACAATCCCTGGAATTTCCCGTAAAAAACCAAAAGCATTGTCATTATGAAAGTGCCCACCAAATCCTCGCTGATAAGCAAAACTGGGTACTCGCAAGACCATCGGATTGGTAAACTGCCCTTTGGAAAAGAAAGATAACGTGGCTGCTTCTCCACGGAGTTGATCCACGGCATTGTGTACATAGGCTAAGAATTGAATTTCTGGTATGGGTAACAGCCCATTATGCGCCAATCCCATCGCCGTACCCAAAATGGTTTGCTCATCCAACAGCGTGTCAAAAACGCGTTTTTTCCCAAATCGCATTTGTAAGTCGGCAGTCACCCGATAGACCCCTCCTTTTTTACCCACGTCTTCACCAAACAATACTGTCTGTGAATACTGCAACATTAAATCAGTGAGCGTGATATTCAGTAGTTGGCAGAGATTACGTGGTTGTTGTAAGGAGGTGGCTTGTTTACCAAAAAGGTGCAGCCTTTTCTCCTCAGTAGGCAATGGTAGCGGTCTCTCTTGGCGTTTTGGCGGAATAATTGTGGACTGAATGTCAGTGCTGGACTGTAATTTAGGTTGTTTAACTGCCCACTCCGCTTTTTTATGGACTGTGTTTTTTACTGTTTCATACAATGCGATCAACTGATCGGCTGTCATCCACTGATTTTCTAAAATGACACGGCTACCATGTAAAATCGGATCGTCTAATTCAGTTTGAGTAATTTGCGACTGATCCAGGTACTGACTTTCGATGTCTGAACCAGCGTGCCCTAACAAACGCACTGTTTGCATGTGTAAAAAAACAGCCTTACGTTGCACACGCGCAACCTTTTCTGCCAGTAACGCAGCACGAGTCACATCAGCAAGATTGCGCCCATCACAAGCGATATAATGCAAGTGTGGCGCGTGTGCGATAGTCTGTTCAATCCAGTGTGCAGCAGTAGGCACAGAGATGCCAATGCCATTGTCTTCACAGATAAAGACGATGGGTAAAGGCAGTTGATTTTGCCCTATCCATCGAGCTGCATTCAAAGCCCCTTGCGCCGTAGAATGATTAAAAGAAGCATCCCCAAAACTACAAAGCACCACACTGTCTTCAGGAACTCTGCCGGTTTGTTTCATGGATTTGGCTTGTGTAATCGCAAACGCCATGCCAACTGCCTTAGGCAAATGCGAAGCAATCGTACTAGTTTGGGGTGGAATGGTCAGTGGTACAGAGCCAAACACCTTGTGACGCCCACCACTGATCGGATCGGCGGCACTGGCAACCAAGGATAAGGTTTGATCTTGTAGATAATCGACTTTTTTTTGTTTGGCGCGCTGAATAAAGAATGCGCCACTGCGATAATGCAAAAAGGCCATGTCAGTAGCACGAAACACTCGCGCAATGGCTGCATTCCCTTCATGTCCAGACGATCCAATGGTATAAAAGCCCTGGTTTTTTTCTTTGAACACTCGAGCTAGTAGATCTAAATGTCTAGAAACCAACTGTGAGTGAAAGAGATCTACGTAATCCTCTTTATTTAACTTACTTGTACTGGGTGTTGCTTGGCTTTTTGGTATTGGGAAGTGCTGATTTTGAATACAGTGATAAAAATTATGGTCGACAACTTGCGCCCGATCTAGGGTATCCATTGATGCACTCCTTGCAGGCAGATACTCTGCCCAATTTACCTTTCAATGAGGTTAACCCGAATACCTCATTCTATACTATACCCAAGATCCTTCAAAAGGCGTAGTTTATAGCAAAGCGAGTTTAGTCGGATGTAGTCTTCTGAGCAGAGGAATAGTCAACACTATTGCGAGGCGAAGAAGGCTTCAGCTGGGTAAACTTGGGCAGCTAGAAACATGCATTTCGAAGGATCTTGGGTATCAATATGCTGATAAATGCATGTTGCTTGAGTGTCAGATCAAAAACCAGACAGAATGGAAATGGTAGAGCGAACTCAAATAAGCACCCAGAGATCGGGTTAAAAACTCTTTTTTTACGGAGGCAATATGAACGCTGCTCCCTCTCAATCGGCAAGTGACGAAGCCAAACACCTGCGCATCCAACAATGGTCGCTATTGGGGATTGCAGTGTTGACTCTGGCTATAGGATGGCTGGATGGCATCAGCGGATTAATCAGTGCAATGCAAGATATCCAGACAAAAATCGACCTGGTGAGGATTAGAATTCGATGGTACTTTAGCGCGGGCTTGCCGTTTGTCACACTTGCGACACTAGCGTTGGCAACCATGGCACATCACAAGCAACGACTGCTTGACGTACAGATCTTTGTGGTAAGTGGTGTGGTGGCGGTGACTTTCATCATCGCTTTCAGCATCGTGCTCACGCTCTGCTTCTCCAACTGGGCAGAAGCGCAGCACTACGAGCGCTGTTACCAACGCGATCGCACCCTAGGCGTAACACGCTATGGAAGCCCAAACGTCGAGATATCCGCTTGGACGCCAGCAGGACAATGCACCTCAGAATGAACATTGATACTTTACTGATTGAGGAGGAATTATGACGTGGAATAACATGGCGCTCTTTTTTATTTTGGGACTCTCCTTCCATCCTATCGTGCATGCAGACACAGCGCACAATGAACCACCAGCAGAGTCAATCCAAGTACCTTCTAGCGTCAGTACACCCGAAGAGTATGGTCATATAGCACCTTATCTTTTAATTACTTGCATGGACTTTAGATTGCGGGATGAAGTCCAGAAATTCATGGAATTACGCTTTGGACCGGATCAATACGATGAGCTCATCCTTCCGGGCGCAAGCCTGGGTGCTTTAAATGCACAGTTCCCTCATTGGCGTCAGACATTTGAGGATGTCGTGAAACTATCTGTTGAGTTGCATCACAGCACACGGGTTATTTTTTTAGATCACCGAAACTGTGGTGCCTATAAAAAACTGAAAGGTGAGGCTTGTTGTGATGAAAGAGCCAAAGAAACTCAGGCACACGCAGAGCAGTTTCAGGCTGTCAGAGCATTGCTACAAGATAAGTTTCCTACACTTCAAGTCGAAACACTCATCATGGGCCTAGATGGCCAAGTTGAGACTGTAGATTAATTGGTGCAGAAAATCTCAGCTCGAGACTTTAAAGTGGCGTAGCTAGGAGGGAGAGACTTTGTTTTTCAACAACACCATCCCGCCTGACCCTGATAGAAAATAGAAAAATGAACTGTCTCTAATGTTTTGATAATTGCTGTCTAAAGCTTTCGATGGTGTTTGCATAAGAGGGTTGACCGAAGATTGCGCTACCAGCCAC
This sequence comes from Legionellales bacterium, assembly GCA_023266435.1. Taxonomy (GTDB): domain Bacteria; phylum Pseudomonadota; class Gammaproteobacteria; order Berkiellales; family Berkiellaceae; genus JAHFQF01. The sequence continues at coordinate 5,498 of JAHFQF010000094.1, forward strand.
AAAGGTATCTGCTCCCGCTTGAGCAATTTCTAAGATGTTATCTAATTTCACACCACCATCCACTTGCAAGCGAATCTTTTTGCCAGATGTCAGGATCCGTTGGCGAATGAGTTGTATTTTATCTAACATAGCTGGGATAAATTGCTGGCCACCAAATCCAGGATTGACTGACATGACGAGTATCATGTCCAATTTTTCTAAGGTGTAATCTAAATAATGCAATGGCGTTGCCGGATTCAAGGCTAAGGCTGCCTGACAACCTTGCTCACGAATCAATTGGATACTGCGATCCACATGTCGGCTCGCTTCTGGGTGAAAACTGATGATGGACGCACCCGCTTTTGCAAAACGGACGATCAGATCATCCACAGGCTCTACCATCAAATGTACATCAATAGGCGCTGTCACACCATCTTTACGTAACGCTTCAACAACCATAGAGCCAAACGTTAAATTAGGCACATAATGGTTGTCCATCACATCAACATGCACCCAATCCGCACCGGCTTGTAGTACTGCTTTCACCTCGTCGCCTAAATGGGCGAAGTTTGCCGACAGAATCGAAGGAGCAAGAATATAACTCATTTAAAAACCTTAAAACCAACGACCAATGGTCACTAAGACCATATTTACACCTGAATTGCTATCGCCTAATGAAGCATTGGAATAGTGTATCAAACGCCAGTTCAGATCATACTCTTGCTGCTGACCAAAAATAAAGCCCCCACCAATTCTGTCTTCAAACTGAAAATGCAAAGAAAACCGTTTATCAGCCAACTCTGTTTTTGAAAACCAACTCATGCCTACACCCATTTCTGCATAGGGCCAATATTGGCCCCAGACAGGCTCTTGACGCATATATCGTAACTGGGGACCCGTGGTATACACAGACATGGAGTCATCCACCACATCTCTGCGTAATTGCAGTTTTCCATCCCAATAGGCGGCACTGGCCTCCCAAAACCCATGTATGGCCCATGTTCGCTCTTTAAGCCAGAGTGGTCCTAAATCCCATAATACTGCCATGCGGTAAGGTGTAATATCCGACTCCCCATCACCCACACTGGCTGCCATGCCAACACGTGAATAGAGCGCAGCATTGGCTTGAGTTGAGACACTGCACAACAGCACACTCAAGCAGATTGCTCGAGCGAAAATCATTGACATACTCATTATCCTTGAAAACCAATTTAGCTTATTCACTTTAATATTAGTTATTTCTCTATGTTGTTTCCAGGGAGTTTGGGTTTGAAAGTCATAATAACTATGTTACACTGCACACTTTGTACAAGAATTAAGTCAGTAAAGAGGTATTAACATGACGAGAGTACACCGAAACGATAAAAGAGAACGCTTGGTGGACGCAGCAGATGTGTTGATCTATCAGCAATCATTTCACAACACCACCCTCGCTGATATTGCGAAATTGGCAGAAGTACCGTTGGGTAATGTGTATTATTATTTCAAAACTAAAAGCGATATCATTGTTGCTGTGCTATCAAAACGTGCGCATGATTTACAAACACTTTTTGAACAACTGTCACAAGCATCCACACCTGAAGCACGCTTAGCTGGTTTTGTTGAATTTTTCTCAAACAATGAAAATATTGCGCGTTTTGGTTGTCAATTTGGTAGTTTGTGTCAAGAATTGTCTAAGCAACCTGAGCATCAAGACATCGCAAAACAAGCCGCTCAATTACTCAGCACACTGATCCAGTGGATTGAACAACAATTCAAAGCAATGAATCAAAGTGAACCAACTGCTAAGCAAAACGCAGAACTGTTTTTCTCAAAAATTCAAGGTCTTTGCTTATTATCCTTGATATTCCATGACCCTAAATTGCTTGCCAGAGAAAGCGCATCTTTAAGTACTTGGGTAGCAGACTTCGCTTAAACAGCGCATCTTTTAGATCCCATTGCAAAAAGCTAACGGGCCGACACAGATCGGCCCCTGCACTCTATGATTGGCCGCGTGCCTTTATAATCAAATCGTATGCTTTCTGGATTTTCTGTGTTTTCTCAGTAGCCATTTTCATCATCTCTTCAGGTAGCCCTTGGGCTACTAATTTATCAGGATGATGTGTGCTCATGAGTTTACGATACGCTTTTTTAATATCAGAGAGAGAGGCTTGTGGTGTGACACCTAGAACGCCATAGGCTTCTTTTAAAGGATCAATACCGGCACCATAATCCTGCTGATGTGTCCGGGAGTGTTGTGATCCATACTGAAAATGATCGTGAGATCTTTGTCTTTCATGCCAGCGTCTCTCTCTGCTATGAAACTGAAACCCTTCTCTAAACGCACGCTCTGCCTGTAGTCTTGCTTCACATTGTGCTAATACAAAACGTGAAATATGTAATTCATCACAAATGATTTCTAATAATTTTCTTTCGTTCGGGTTACATACTCCATCGGCATACACTGCTTGTAATTGGATTTCCAAAAATAGTTGTAGTAAATGCGGATGTCTAGCACACTGTTGATAGAGCTCAGACAATGCTTTCCTAAAATGAAACTCTTCGCTTTTTCCCTCTCGAAAGTACTTCATGGCCTGCTGCCGTTGTTTCTCGTCGAGCCGTAGTTCTTGCATTAAATTTCTGGCCATTTGAATTTCTGATTCATTAATACGGCCATCCGCTTTGGCGATGTGTCCCATGACTAGAAACGTGAGTTTGAAAAAAATAGTTTGGATCTTAGCGCGAGTTTCCGCATTGGCACCAAAAGGTTGCATATTGATGGCCAAACCTTTATCAAATAAATGACCAATGAATACACCGAAGATCAATCCGATGTGCTTAGCAAATAAAAAGCCAAAAAAAGCACCGATGAGCTTACCTATCATCATATTAACACCAGACTCAATTTGTTTAAGTTATTATAGTAACATAAGGCTCGGAATATTCATAATCGACTGGTTGAGTGATTTTGTAAGTATTTTTCTAAACTTGCCAATCTCTCTACTGTGCCCACATCAGACCATAAGCCACAGTAGGCTTCTCCACTGAGTTGTTTCTGCTGAATGGCGTCTAGGAAAAAAGGTAACATGGGGGTAGGTTTGACAGGAGCAGCTTGAAAAAAATCCGGGTGATAAATACCGATACCACTGTAGGTATAAGGACGCTGTGCTGTGTGAGTGCAGACTAGCCCTTCTGCGGTTACATCGAAATCCCCTTTATGCCAAGCCGGATTTTTAATTAATACCAAATGCGCTAAACGTTGTGCTGGTAATTGTAATTTCCAAAAAGGATAATCCGTATACA
>JAHFQF010000095.1 GCA_023266435.1 Legionellales bacterium
AACTGAGGGGCCAGTAAAACCAGTTCACCTGCTGAGGTGGAAACATAGTATTGCCTGCCTTCTTGTAAATACTGAGTATAAAAATTGTAAGCAGCTGAGCTCACCGCGATAATTGCTGCGAGGGTTAAAAAAATTGCGAAATACACAAATCGTCGATAATAACACCGATAGAACTGGGGGCTTTGCCAGTTATAAAAGTAAGATCCTACGTCTTCAGTATTTTTCTGTTGGCTCACTGCCTCATTCCTAATTCATGATGAGTCATTAAACAATAGTCATAGTATAGTAGCAATTTTATCGAAAGAGCTTCCACCAAACTCGTGAATAACGATTTTTACCTGATAAGGTCGTGCTGATCACGCGCATAAAAACAGGAATGCTGTATCCAAAACGTTCCAAAATAGCAAAAAATAGGCATGCAGTAATAGCAATCGCAAAAGTCCAATATCGGATGTGCAATAAAAATAGAAAGAGTGGCAGCACAGCATAGGCATCTACCACAAAAAACCGTGGTGTGCGTGCAGAATCTCTCCAATGTGAGTTCACTGGAATTTGGGCCATCATTCACTCCTAATTAAAACAACAGTGTTGGTCTTGGTGTTGCTCTGTGACAATGACATGTTTATGCATTTTGGGCATCTTCGTCCATGCCTTCTGCACGTTTACACATCAACGTATAAATTTTTTCAGAAATAATTCCGTCTTTGTATTTTTGGGTCACATCCACAATCATTTCTTGACCATACTTTTTCAGTATTTCACGAGTCTTAGCAGTCAGATGATCTAAATGGGTACCTACTAAAATATCCCGTACCTCATCATTAAAGACTAAGTACTCTCTCAGCGCGACTCGTTTGCCATCCACAGTGGGGACTAAGCGTTGCCAGATAATGAGTCTCACGGTTTCTAAAATGTCTAAAGAACGACCATGGCGTTCTTCGGCAGGAAAAGTCGTCACCATACGACGCACACAGTCTGCGACACCATTACTATGCAACGTTGTATAAACAGGGTGGCCTGTTAGTGCCGCATCAATCACAGCCGCAATGGTTTCGGCGTCTCTCGCTTCCCCGACTAAGATGGCGCGCGGCTTACGACGTAGTGCATTACGTACACCGCTGGCAAAATTCGGCAAATGTCGTGGGATTTCGGATTGTGCAATGATGGAGTTCGGTTTCACTACGCCATCATAGACAAACTCAATCGGTGCCTCGTAAGTGAGTATTTTACGATGCCCTTCTGGATCTTCGGCCAAACGTTTAATGATAGAAGCCAGTAAGGTACTTTTCCCTGAACCAGTCGAGCCCGTCAAAATCACAGTGCCTTGCTCAGGTGCTAACGAATCTAAGATTTGTTGTGGTAAATTCATTACGCTAATATCAGGCGGATCCGTAGGGATAGTACGAATGGTAATTTGTAAGCCTTCATGCCCATCAATGAGACAGCCTGTGCCGTTGATCCGAAAGCGAAAACGCTCTTTGCGTGAGGGGCGAATTTCATAATGAGTGTCTACGTCTTTACCACTGGCAATTTGCGTCGTGCCATTAGGACCGTAGATATAATTCAGAATGTCGCCTGCTTCAGTATGGGAGAGGGGTCTGCTGGTAACCTGGTATAAGTAACCATGAATTTCTGCCCAAATCGGGTTGCTGGTTTGGATAGTAATATCTGAGGCGCCGAGCTCGGTGCAATGTAAAAGCGCTCGATCCAGCTCGCGTGGTGTAAAACGTACAGGTTCATTCGGTATTAAGACATCATCTGAGTTCATGACTTACTCCAGTTTAGTCACCACGTCGGTTTTCCATTGTTGACCATTTAACTGTAAGCGAGGTAGAGCAGTGATACGTAAAATGCGCTCATTCACATTCATATCAGAGCCCGAGCCTGTAATACCAAGATCAATTTTAGCCACATAAGGTTTGCTCACGATGTTTTGCGCTAATAAAGTGCGATACAACACCATACCAGTATAATCGCGTTTAAGCCTGCCTAAATTTTCCGTAAAAATCAGATTGGCTTGAGCGATACCTGCTTGCCAGCCATCTTGAATGTACTGATCCCAGACTTTCTTTTCCATTTTATCTTTAGGGAGCAAGCTTTTATCTGGCGTCTCAGGGGCTTCATGCTGCATGTGCAAATAATCTTGCCAGATTGGTGGTGTCGTTGCAAAGTGTGCTTGAGAGACTATTTGATAGTTTCTATCTGCAATCTTTAATGCATTTTGATCCGCAGCGCTCTCTGAAAGATTTAAATTGCTTAACATAGCGGGTAACTGGATATCGGGTGCATTTAAAGCATCGGTAATACTGGGTTCATCCATGCCTAGCTTAGAAAGAACCTGGCTAAATTGAGGTTGGTTCACGCCTTTTAAAAGCATCAGTGCTTGGATGGTATCTTGCTCTAGAGCTAATGCATAACGACCCTGTGCCAGTACAGGTGGTACCACATTGTCATCTAACATGAGGGCATTGAAATTAAAAATACGCGCGAGCACTGGGTCATAGCGATCGATGGTGGCATTAATGACTTGTGCGCGAGCAGCAAGACCCGCTCTGGCGCCTACGCTAAGCGCAGTATCTCGAAGCGAAATAAAGCGGATAGCATTGATCTGTGTGTCAGCGCCTGCTTTTTGATCCAAATTTTTGAGATCATTGAGCGTGTTGTTATCTGCCCCTCGTATTTTGGAGGGTGAATGACTACAACCAGAGAGTGCAACACTGAGACCCAATAAAAGAGCAGCTGTTTTTGAAGGCATCGGGAAAAAGCTCCTGGCTCATAAAGCATATACACTTAAAACATAGTTTAGTTGAAAACTGCAAGCGTTCAACTTAGATTTTGGGAAATGGTGTGTTTTAATTCGGACTGTGTGAAAAATGCACGGTAAGATTTTTTTGTAAGCGTTCAAGCAGAGCCTCGCAGCCTACCTTCGCCTTTTTGCTACTGCGGCGGAGGTTCAAGCTTGCTTACACAAAGGCCCTCTGTGTTACTCCGTTCCTTGGATGCTATTTGAACGCTTACTTGTTTTTCACAACGTATAAGCTAAAAAACTTCATTTCCCAATATAACCAACACACGCCGTTAAGCGTGCATGGAATTCACTGTGTATTACGTATCAAATCGTATGATAGCGTAATTCAATGATTTTATCTTTGGGATAGACTACCACATCTGCTCGATGACCTAGTTGCAAACTGGCGTTTTTAATTACATCTGCAATGGGTTCGTTTTTAGTGTGCACGCTAACAAGTATGGGGATTGCGGGCGGAGGACCCAAAACTTTTACTTTATAGCTGCTTAACTGTGCAACTTTATTGAGTAATGGCTCTACGGGACCAGACCAATCTAGTGAGATAGGTGCTCCCATATTACCTTGCGCAGAGACTAAGGGTTCAGTCGCTAGCGCAGGGGATGGTGGTGTATATTGAGTCTCTGCGAGTTGACGCAGTGCGCTCTCTACATCATTGGCAGTTTGTGCCAATTGTTTTTCGATCAGTTGATCTTGAGCAGCAGCCTCTGCTTTGTGAGATTGATGACTGCATCCGGCCAAGCCTACACAACACAATGCAATGATTAGATTTTTCATCGTTCACCTTTTATATATTTCAATACTTTTGGAGCAATTTTCAGGCGTAACAGTTACGACTATGGGTACAAATTTTTAAGTCAGGCAGGGTAAACAGCGCCCTTGCGTGATGGCTTATTTTAGCTTACCTAAAAATCAATTGCTTTGAGTATAACAACTACTATAATGAGTATATAAGAAACACTAGAGAATGAAAGCGCTGAAGCGTGATTTTGTTGGGGCACTATGCAAATTTCAGATGCAATGGTCAGTATCGCTAAGTTATTACGATGTCAGTTTGTGCTCAAAGATCAGCCTATTTCTGCAGAGCAAGTGTTTGCTACAACGGGTTTGCTGCCTGCAATGACGAAACGCGCTGACCAACTAGCAACCTTCTGCTTAGGGTATGGATTAGGCGCAACGTATGAAGACTCGTCTGACAGCATGTTAGGGAGCAAAGTTATTTTTGATGATAAAACGCCCAATGGTTTGAGAGTTATGTGTTTAACCGATGTTTTAATAGAATTCATTCAGATGGCGCCTTCACGTGAGCAAACGCCATTAGATGATTTAGCTTACGATTAGGATCACAAAATGGCGGCAGGCGGCGGTGGTGCTCAGGGCGATGATAAAAATTCCTATAACGTTATTTGGATAGTGACTTTAGTCTTTGTCATTGGTTGGGTGATTTGGTCTTTTTTCAGTTATCAATTAAAAACTGCTTTTCTGAAACTACGCTTATTAGAAGCAATGCTCATTTCAGCTTTTTCTGATCAAGGCGATTTGATGCAAAATTATATCCAAAATCTAGATGTCTACAGTCTAGAGCTACAAACAGCAGGATTTGTAAGCACCTTAGTGGGGTCTTATTTGATGTACCCTGTGTTAGGGTTTTTAATCTTAATGGTGATGCACTTACTGTTTTCACACACCAATGTGCGCTATACCAGACCACATGATATGAATACCTTAGCCAAACAAGAGCAAAAAAATTGGCCACAAATCAGCCCTGTGGTGGATTTAGATCTTGTTAAAGAGGATATCTTTAAGGGTCCCTGGGCAATGGCCATGACACCGATGCAATTTGTTAAAAAATATAAATTAATTACCGTTGAGATTATTCCTGATCGCAAAAGCCCCTGGAAAGCCGATGGGGTGTATAAGATGATTTTGGATAAAGAAAAAGCGCGTTGGATTTTGATTAATCAATTAGGCCCTATGTGGCCAGGCATCGATAAACTACCTGAGCATGTGTTGGCAGTGTTTACAGTACTTGCTGCGCGCGTAGAGCATGATGGTGATGGGGCACGCGCATTGATTAGGCAGTTGGCTGCGAGCTCTTCCAAAGGTAAAACGAATTATACTGGCTGTATGTTGCTATTAAACAAACACATTCAAAGTAAGGCGGTGAAACGCGCGATAGAGCGACATGCTTACGTTTACACGGTCATGGCGACGATGATGGAGTTAGCGCGCTCAGATGGGGTGCAGGCTGCAGCAGATTTCTTATGGGTAAAACCGATTGATCGTAAATTGTGGTATATGCTCAATACAGTGGGGCGTTATGTGGCCGTGCCTGAAGTGGCTGGTACGTTTTCACATTGGCGTACTGAAAAAGAGTTGGGTCGAGCATTGAATGTTCCGCAAGTGGAAATGGCATTGAAAGGACTCGAAGAAGCATTGACTGTGATTCAGTATGTACCTAAGGATGATGAAGAAATACCTTTAGTGGAATCCGCGACAAGCTAATAGGGAAGCCATCGTCATTGCGAGCGCAGCGAAGCAACCCAGGAGCCGATCGTCATTACGAGGTCGTCATTGCGAGCGCAGCGAAGCAATCCAGGCTTCAGTTGCTGGATTGCCACGTCGGGAGTACCCGACTCGCAATGACAGGAAATCTCTACGAGTTGCAAAGCAAAATGACTATAGATTGCGACATGTAAGCATAAAAATGGATAAATAAATGGCAAAAAAAGTATTTCGCAGTATTGACGAAACTCAAGAGCACGGGGGCCGAGAGGTTGCGCGAGACACGCGACCGTTAGGCTCGCGTGTTTATGATTTTTTTGCCGATCCGTATAATGCCTCGGGTGTGTTAGGTGTGTTAGGTGTCTCGACATTTTTTATACCTGCCGCTGCGGATGTATGTTTGCTACTCGGGATTTCTTTATATACTTTCACGGTCACGCGTCGCGTGGCTTTACCTTTTAAATTACCCCAAGTTTCTCAATTACCCGATTATAATGATACGAATCCTGGCAATGATAAGCCTAATACCGCCGCTGGGATTGCTTTTTTTGGTAATGAATATTTTACCAATAAAGAGTTGTGGTTTTCTAACAGCGACATGCGTACACACGTATTGATTTTTGGATCCACGGGCTCTGGTAAAACGGAAGCGTTGGTTTCGATTGCGTTTAACTCATTAGCGCAAGGGTCTGGATTTATTTACATCGATGGTAAAGGGGATAACTCGCTTTTTGCTAAAGTATTTTCCATGGTTAGACGGATGGGTCGTGAAGATGACATGTTGCTCATCAACTTCATGACGGGTGCTCGCGATATTGTCGGTGCTCAAAAAACACGTTTGTCTAACACCATGAACCCATTTAGCCGAGGCTCTTCCAGCATGTTAGCGCAGTTGGTGGTGAGCTTGATGGACTCTGGTGGCTCTGGTGGTGGTGATGGGGACATGTGGAAAGGCCGGGCGATTTCTTTCGTTGAAGCCTTGATGAAGATTTTGACTGCGATGCGAGATGAGGGGCATTTGCTATTGGATGCTAATGTCATTCGTAATTATTTCTTATTAGAAAAATTAGAGCAGATGATTATTGATAAGCGTTTTCCAATCAATGAAAATCACAGTGTGCCGATTGACAATTTACCTTCTTTGGTGACAGAGCCGCTGTCAAATTATCTAGATAACTTGCCTGGTTATAACCGCGCTAAAAAAGGCAATCAATCTGGCGAGGTTAGAGAGCAGCATGGGTTTATCACCATGCAGTTAACGCGGGTATTCTCATCCTTGGCGGATACTTATGGTCATATTATCCGGACGAACTTACCGGAAGTAGACTTTAAAGACGTGGTATTAAATCGACGAATCTTAGTGGTATTGTTACCAGCGCTTGAAAAGTCTCCTGACGAATTAGCCAACTTGGGTAAAATCATTGTGGCTTCTTTGAAAGCGATGATGGCTGCTGGATTGGGGGATGAGGTCGAAGGTTCGTATCAGGATGTGATTTTACGTAAACCGACGAATTCTCCGACTCCATTTGTGTGTATTATGGACGAGTATGGGTATTATGCGGTGCCTGGGTTTGCGGTGGTACCAGCACAGGCTCGTTCGTTAGGGTTCTCTGCGATCTTTGCGGGGCAGGATTTGCCAGCTTTCCAAAAAGCATCTAAAGAGGAAGCTGCGTCTATTTGTGCAAACACGAACATCAAGATTTGTATGAAATTGGAAGATCCGACAGAAACCTGGGAGTTTTTCAATAAAGCGGCGGGTGAGTCTTACGTGACTAACGTCAGTGGTTTCCAGATGAACACGGGTAGCATGACTAACAACTACATGGACACACGCAATACAAACATTGATAGACGTGGTCGTTTGGATTTGTTGGATTTGAAAGATCAGCGGGAAGGGGACATGCATATCTTGTGGCGTTCGAAGATTATTCGAGCACGTGCATTTTATGCGAATCCTAAACCTGTAAAACACATGCAATTAAATCAATTTTTAGGGATAGACAGGCCGCCTGATGACGAACTGACTAATATGGACAGACGTTTAAGACGTTTCTATCAAGTCTTCTCAGTACCTAGCTTTTGCATGGAGGCGGTGATTCCGAATGAAGACATTCAAATCATACGTGATGCTTTTGCTAAAAATCAGCACTATAAGCCGTTTGAGCAAGGGGTTTCTGCGCTGATTGCGTTATTAGAGCAAGAAGTTGAGAAACAACGCGAAGCCAAGAAACTTGTCGAAGCAGAGCAAACCCAAGAGTACACAGACGAAGCCAATGCGTTTACGCCAGTATATTTACCAGATGTAGCTAAGCCTTTGTTGTCACCTACAGAAATACAGGCTTTTACTAGTCCTATGTTATTAAAATCCCGCACACATGAAGCCATGTTACATGTAGAGCGTGTTTTAGGTAAGACGCAGGATGTGGCAGACAAAATGGCTAATAAGATCATTGATGATATCATTGGTTGCACTGCCTACCCACCTAATTCTAGCAGTATGCCTCGTGATCCTGCTGAAGTTGCAAAAACCATCCGAGAATTTATCGCACAAGTAAAAGAAAAAGGCTAAAGGTAACTATTTACCAGTAGTCCTTCTCCCTTTGGGAGCGTGTGCCCGACAATCTTAGTAGTAGCCCTTCTCACTGAGGGAGCGTGTGCCCGACAATCTTACTAGTAGTGCTTCTCCCTTTGGTAGCGTGTGCCCGACAATCTTACTAGTAGCCCTTCTCCCTTTGGGAGCGTGTGCCCGAAAATCTTACTAGTAGCCCTTTTCCCTGAGGGAGCGTGTGCCCGACAATCTTAGTAGTAGCCCTTCTCCCTGAGGGAGCGTGTGCCCGACAATCTTACTAGTAGCCCTTCTCCCTTTGGGAGAAGGTGCCCGACAGGGCGGATGAGGGGGATCTAGCAAAAGGAATTGCTAGCACAGAGATCTTAGTAGTAGCCCTTCTCCTTGTGGGAGAAGGTGCCCGACAGGGCGGATGAGGGGGATCTAACACAAAAGCAATTGCCCCCGCGCTCTTATTTAGCTTTAAAGGATCAATAAAATAACCACCCTCGACAATGCAAAAATATTACGTAAACAGAGTACGCCGATGGAGATCAAACTTTGGAACTGTCTACGATCGCGACGATTTATGGGATTAAAATTTCGCAGGCAGTGTCCATTAGGATCCTATATTGTTGATTTCATCTGCATTGAAAAAATGCTTATTATTGAAATTGATGGTGGGCAGCACAATGAAAAGAAACAGCAGGATTACGATAAACAGCGCACAGCATTTTTGAACAACTTAGGTTACACAGTGCTACGTTTTTGGAATAATGAGGTTTTGATGCAATTTGATGCTGTGATGGATCAAATTTATAAACAAGTCATTTAAGTTATTGATACGCCCTCATCCGCCCTATCGGGCACCTTCTCCCGGAGGGAGAAGG
>JAHFQF010000096.1 GCA_023266435.1 Legionellales bacterium
AATTTTCCCTTGGGATTGATACTGTTTATGCAAACGATTCACCAGATTTAACTCGGTGGCCACCAAAAAGCGTGTATTCGCGGGTGCTTTGGCAATGGTCTCAATAATCTTTGAAGTAGAGCCTATCACGGCTGATTTTTGGCAAACCTCAAAAGGAGACTCCGGATGTGCGACTACGACAGTGTCTGGATATTTTTGTAAATAGGTGTCGATTTGATTCGGTTGAAATTTTTGATGTACAGAGCACCAACCATCCCATAGCAAGACTTTAGCTTGTTGTACTTGCTCAGAGGACAGTCCTCCCTGCGGCTGTCTAAAATTCCAAAGCACCATGTCTGACAGTGGCATTCCCATTTGATAGGCTGTGTTGCGGCCTAAATGTTGATCGGGGAAAAAGAGCACTTTCTCTTTTTGAGAAAAAGCCCACTCTAACACTGCCTGAGCATTGCTGGAGGTACAGACGGTCCCTCCATGATCAGCACAGAAGGCCTTCAAACTGGCAGATGAATTCACATAGGTGATGGGTGTAATCGTTTTTTCTACATCTACTATCTTACCCAAAGTGTCCCAGCACTGCTGTACATTGGTCACATTGGCCATGTCAGCCATAGAGCATCCGGCTGCTCTGTCTGGCAAGATGATCACTTGATCATCTCGAGTTAAGATGTCTGCCACTTCTGCCATAAAATGTACACCGCAAAAAACCAATGTTTTTGCTTGAGACGCTTGTGCCAAATAGGCTAACTTTAGAGAGTCACCGGTTTGATCAGCAAATTGATAGACTTCATCACGTTGATAGTAATGTCCCAAAATACACAGCGAATCTCCGAATTGAGGACGAATTGCGCGTATTCGCGCAATACTTTCTTCATCAGATAAAGCATGATAGGGTTCAAAATCTAAAAAAGCCATGATGGGTTACTTCACCTCTCTGCCACTTAACAGCCACCGGCTAATTGCTGCTTGATTGGTAGTTGTTTTTGCTATCGTGAGCGCTTGAGACGCAGGGAGCCATTGATATCTTGTATGCTCTTGCGATATCTGGACTATACAACGCTCCGGTAAGCGCAACTGGAAACAATGTTCCAAATTTTGCGTTGTGCCAGGCGCATAACGATGTCTGAATTCTGGGTAAATAGTATACCAAGTTGCTTGCCCACAATCCATGAGTGCCCCCTCTGGCACGATCAGCCCGATTTCCTCAAAAACCTCTCGTTTCGCTGTCTGCTCTGGCGTCTCTAGAGGCTCCAGGCTGCCCGTAATAGACTGCCAAAATCCGGGCCAATCTCTACGCTCTAATAACAGCACCTCGTCCGAATTGGTAGCGACCACTACTAACACGGACTCGGGCTGTTTATAAGATCTCATGCTGTTTTAGGATCCTTTGCCATCACACGAATACCCAAATCCACTAACTGCCCCACCTCTACTGTACTGGGCGCCTGTGTCATTAGGCAGCTTGCAGTTTGTGTTTTAGGGAAAGGAATCACATCTCTAATGGAGTTAACCCCTGTCATGAGCATAATGATCCGATCGAGACCAAATGCTAAACCACCGTGTGGAGGACAACCATATTGTAATGCTTCTAATAAGAAACCAAATTTACTTTGCGCTTCTTCTTGAGTGAGATTGAGACAATCAAACACAGCCTCCTGCATAGCACGCTGATGGATACGAATAGAACCACCGCCTAACTCCGTGCCATTCAAAACCAAATCGTAAGCGTCTGCTTTGACAACACCCGGATTTGCTTTTAATGTCGCAACATCTGTTTCAGCTGGCTTTGTAAAAGGATGATGGACTGCTTGCCAGCGATGTGTTTTTTCATCCCATTCAAACATTGGGAAATCAACTACCCACAACAGTTGCCAGCCTGGGTTAATCAATTGTAGATCATGCCCTAATTTAACTCGAAGCGCCGACATGGAGTCATTCACAACTTTGGCTTTATCGGCACCAAAGAAAATGATATCGCCATTTTGAGCATCTACTCTTTTGAGTAACGCTTGGATAGTGCTTTCATCAATGAATTTCAGAATTGGTGATTGTAAGCCAGCAACTCCTGTGGCCAAATCATTGACCTTGATAAACGCCAACCCTTTGGCACCGAACTCTCCCACGTATTTTGTGTAATCATCGATCTGCTTTCTAGTCAGCTGTTCACCACCTTGTGGTACCTTCAAAGCCACCACTCTGCAAGCAGAGTCATTGGCAGGCGCACTAAAGACTTTAAAGTCACATTGTTGGAAGAGATCAGCACAATTAATAAACTCTAGCGGGATACGTAAATCGGGACGATCACAACCAAAACGTTCCATGGCTTCATCATACTGCATGACGGGAAAGACTTTAGGCAGATCCACATTTAATAACTCTTTGAATAAACGTTGAATCAAGCCCGTCATCCAATGCATGATGTCCTGTTTAGTAATAAAAGAGGCCTCAACATCCAGCTGCGTGAACTCGGGCTGTCTATCTGCACGCAAATCTTCGTCTCTAAAGCATTTTGCAATTTGATAATAGCGATCTAATCCACCCACCATCAGCAACTGCTTGAACAATTGAGGGGACTGGGGCAGCGCAAAGAAAGAACCCGGATAGTTACGGCTAGGTACTAAAAAGTCTCTGGCACCTTCTGGGGTTGCTTTCGTTAAAATCGGAGTCTCAATATCTAAAAATCCAAGCTCTTCCATATAATTACGCATAATGTGCGTTACTTTGGAGCGAAACTGTATGCGTGCTTGCATGTCTGCGCGACGTAAGTCTAAATACCGATATTGTAGGCGTACTTTTTCACTGATGGCATCATGATGTACTTCATCTAAAACAAAAGGAGGTGTTTGACTGGCATTTAATAATTCTACTTCAGTGGTTACCAACTCTATTTTACCAGTTACCATATTTGAATTTTCAGTCCCGGCTGGTCTAGCTTTCACAACTCCAGTGACTTTTAGCACAAATTCTGAGCGTATAGACTCAGCAACCGCAAATGCGGCTTGGTTGTCTGGGTGGAAAACGACCTGCACAATACCACTGCGATCGCGCAAATCGATAAAAATAACTCCACCATGATCACGACGACGATGACACCAGCCACATACAGTCACTGTTTTTTCCATCAATGTTTCGGTGACTGCTTGACAATAATGCGTGCGCATACTTTTAATTCCTTTGTTTTATTCAGAAGACTGTGTTTTTTGTTTGTTTTCTTGCTTTTTGGGGGCAGACGAGTCTGCAGCCGACACTTGGCTATCTTTTGAAGCCAAATGACGCTGTTTACTTTTTGGTTTTTCATCTGTCTCATACCAACCGCTACCGCTCAAACGAAAACGAGGTGCAGAAAAGCCTTTTTCTAAGGTGTCTTGATTGCACTTAGGGCAGGTTAAGATTGGTGTTTCATTTACTTTTTGTAAAATTTCTTGGTCATGGCCACAATTGGCGCAATGATAATCAAAAATTGGCATACAGCACTCCAATTAATATAGTTACAAAACAAACTATATATCAATGAGAGAAGATAAAATCAAGTCTCTAAGTGACATGGATTTTCACAACAATACTTGATCTCACAAGCGCTAAGATTATAGCATGATCGCTATCTATGCCTATAGTGGTTGATTTTTAATGCAAACCCTGCCTCCCCGCCATCAACGCGGCGTCTTAGTGACCGGTTGCTCCACAGGAATTGGTCGGCATTGTGCTATACGATTACGCCAAAAAGGCTACCTCGTGGTTGCCACAGCACGCAACATTGAGTCCATTGAGGATTTAAAAGCGCTTGATATTCATACTCTGGCCTTGGATGTGTGTGATGATCAAGCCATTGACCGGGCTCTTGCGTACTTTGAAGACAATCATCTGACACTGTATGGGCTCTTTAATAATGCTGGCTACGGTCAGCCCGGTGCCATTGAAGATCTACGACGTGAACATATCCATCAGCAGTTTAATACCAATGTTTACGGGCCAATGATGTTGATTCAGAAGGCATTGCCTCTCATGCGGCAACAAGGCTTTGGCCGTATCATACAGACTTCCTCCATATTAGGGTTTGTCTCCATGCGCTTCCGGGGTGCCTATAACGCCTCCAAGTATGCGCTCGAAGGGTTTACTGATACATTGCGATTAGAATTAAAAGACACCAACATTCATGCAGTCTTAATTCAACCCGGCCCCATTAAAAGTGCTTTCCGCCGCACAGCGTATCAACGCTTTCTCACAGAAGTACAAGTTGATCAAAGTCCACATAAAGCAAGCTATGATGCTTTAGAGCAACAACTCCCGACCACTGAGCAAGCGGAAGATAAATTACCTTTTATACAAGGCCCTGAGGCTGTATTTCAGAAATTGTATCAAGCGCTGGAGGCAAGAAATCCCAAGGCAAGATACCGAGTGACGATACCAACTCACGTATTTGCTATATTAAAACGCTGCTTACCAGCGAAATGGTTGGACAGACTATTAATACGTTGGTAATGAAATTGGTGCAGCCCTGTGCCAATTGACCAAAGCCTGGAAGTTGGATTATAGAATACAACAGATGTTTTCTCTTTTGCACGATGAATTTGGTACGTGTATCACGCCGGCATCCTCATCCTCTTCGTCCCCTGAATTGCTTGGCACATAGTGAAAAGTAATCGATTTACCTGTTTGCTGACGCGCCGTAAAAATATTATTGATAAACGTTTCAGATTCCACTGAATGCAGCTTCCGATCTAACTGCTGCAAAGTTGTGTCTATATCCTTTTGATAAGCCTGTGCGTACTGTTCAATCTGTGTCCGGTATTTAATCGTGTTACACATGCTTGCTACACAAAGGTTGCTTTTTGAAAACTCATACACCGCAGCCAAACGCTCTAATGCCGCGCGCACCCTATCTAGAGTAATACAATCTGCCTCACTATTATGATAGTGATCCCAAATGTGCTGCGCAAATGTTGCACGATCCAGCCATAATTTTCCCACCAACTCTGGGGAGAATTGAGCAAGTCTGGCCATCTCCAAGCGATAGTATTGTAAGCGATTCCGAACTTGGAACCAATCCGCCCGATTTTGTTGTTTAGGCGCAAAGGCAGCACCATTATCAATGGAGGAAATTCTCAACGTTTTAGCAATCTCCTCAGCCTCTGCATAACGTTCTTCTGAAACAGCAGTAATGAATGCTGGATAATCCCCGACGATTAACCAATTTTTACCATGCTTATCCACATCATTAATCAGGTAATTATGTAAACTCATGAGTGCGAACTGATCTTTCAATGTTGCATGAAGAATGCTTTGCCCTTGTTGAAACTGTGCTTCCTCTAGATAATGGCCTGTCGCATCCTTCCAAGGTGTACCCTTCGCTTGCAATGGTTCTAATCCCACACGTTTTCTGAGTACATTCCATAGGCGTTTTAGTAAGGGGGGATACCACTTTTTCCGGTAGTGATTGGTTGTATGTAAGAGTTTTTCAGCAGCAATAATCGATTGAAAAGGCTGATCTTTGGCTAGCTCAGCGCCATTCAGTGGTAAATTTGCACCACACTGTAAAGATACCCTTTCTGAGAAAGGCTGATCTTTGTCGTCTGGGTTAGGTATTGGAAAGCTCTGGATCATCACCGTATAAGGCACAATATCAGGTAATTGTGGATCTAGCGTATCTCTTACCCAGGCCCCAATGGTATACGCAGCAGCCTCCGCATACACTCCCTGGCCTGACTGAGTTTGCAACGCTGTGAAGCGAAAATGCTTAGCAAACCAACGCTTAATTCGCTGTTTCAGGCGCTTATTACGGGGTGCCAAAGGCTCTTCACTGGCGGGCTTAATAATGGCTAAAAACTTCCCCTGATCATTGTAGACGATGTAACTACCACTGTTACCACGCTCATGCTCCTGATCTAAAATTCGGGAAGATACACGCTTGCAGATTGTTTGGTAAAAGTCATCCGATAATAACGTAGGATTATTGGGCATTGACATAAGGTACCTGATAAAGACGATTCGTTTTTTGTTATTCTACTAACGAATCAGTTAGGCTGTCAACAACCAAAAAGAGTCTATTAAGTTACATAGCTATTAATATTTTTCAACCAGAGATTGACTATAATTTAAGGGAAAGATTTCAGGAAAAGCCATCATTCATGCAGCGCAATACACACATAAAGTATTCAAGCACTCATCAAGCCTTGAATATTTATAACTATTATCGCATCGCCATGAGCCTGTGCTTTTTAATCCCATTAGGCTTAAATTGGGACATTCCGTTTTTAACCTATGAGCATTTGGCCCAAGCTGTTGCATTAATTTGGTTATATGCTTTTCTTGCGATTTTTGTTTGTGTATGGTGCAAAATAAGTATCCAGGAAAAACCCAGTCAAATCGTAATTCCCATGATGGCCGACATCTTGTTTTTAAATGCCATGATTCAAAATTTGCATAATCTAGAATCTCCTTTGAGTTTATTATTTTTTATTACCATTATCTCTGGCAGCTTTTTGCTGCCAGCGCGTTTAGCAATCTTTATGGCTGCGTTTCTCAGTTTAACGTTATTATTTTCTCAAACGATGAATCTATTAACGTTTTGGGAAAGCTCTGAAATTTTACATGCCGGTTTACTTGGGCTGTTAAGCTTCATGCTAGCAAGCATCATTTCACATTTAAGCAAACGGCTCAAAAAACAAGATGAAGTCTTGATGCAGAAAGCCATCGAACTAGAAAACTATGAGAGACTCAGTGGCTCCATTGTCTCGATGATGCAAGTTGGCACCATGGTCATTGACGACAAAGATCACATTAGACTCATGAATCATTCGGCAAAAAACCTATTAGGAGTTTCAAATAAAGCATTCTGCGAACAATTACACCACCTACCTAAAATTTTTGTTGAGCATTTTCAAGGCGCCAAAGCAGACCAAAAAGAAACTTCCGTATTTCAGGTGCCTCATATTGCCAATACAATTCGCCTGTCATTGCTAAAGATCGAAACAGCGCAAGAAAAATCCACACAACATTATTATTTGGTTTTTATTCATGATGTATTAAAAGAGAATCAACAAGCTCAACGCATGAAATTAAGTGCCCTTGGACAGTTGGCAGCCAAAATTGCGCATGAAGTGAGAAACCCTTTGGGTGCCATTCAACACGCGACACAACTGCTCAAAGAATCTCAAAAAAATGACAATCCTGATCAGCGTTTGATAGAAATCATTCAACGACATGTCAGCCGAGTTAATGCCGTAATCGATAGCGTCCTGTCTTTATCTAGACAACAATCCGCACACTCACATGTGTTCGATCTGAATGAATGGTTACATGAATTTGTTAAGCAATTTAAAATGCCACATTTGGAGCCACTGTCAATCCACTTAAAAGCAAACAATGAAACTTTTTTTGTAACGGCAGATGTGCAGCAGCTAGAGCAGATCTTAATCAATCTATTTGAAAATGGACTATATTATAGTCATCATCATCGTAAAAAAAACAACCTGCTTCTGACTTTACAGAAAGAACCCTATCAAATACATTTAGATATTACTGATCAAGGCCCTGGCATCCCGGAGACACACGTAGAAAAAATTTTTGAGCCATTCTTCACAACTAAAGAGAGCGGATCGGGGTTAGGGTTGTATGTTGTGAAAGAATTATGCGATCTCAATTGTGTTCATATCACATTACACAGAAACACACCAGACGGCGCGACTTTTAGACTCACGTTTAATCGAATCATTGGGGGCGTAAACTATGCATGAAGCAGCCAAGGTCTTGATTATTGATGATGAGCCAGATCTCTGCGAATTGATCAGCATGACCTTAACAAAAATGAATTGCATTAGCCAATCGGTTTTCTCCTTTAAACAAGCCATTGAAGCACTTGAAAAAGAGTCGTTTAACTTATGTCTGACCGACATGCAGTTACCCGATGGCAATGGATTAGATCTCATCAAACATCTGCAAAAAAAGTTCCCCAACACGGCGGTTGCCGTGATCACTGCTCACGGAAATATGGACTCAGCCATCACTGCGTTAAAGTATGGCGCATTTGACTTTGTTTCAAAACCCATAGACATACAAATTTTAAGAAACCTTGTCCATACAGCAACCAAATTAAACACCGGAGTTGATACACTCAACTTAAATGAAAGTGCCGAATTGATTGGAAAATCTGACTGTATTCAACAAGTGCAAGCATTGATTCAAAAAGTCTCTAGAAGCCAAGCACCAGTTTATATCAGCGGAGAATCTGGTGTAGGCAAGGAGCTGGTGGCCAGATTAATTCATCAATGCAGCCCGCGCGCATCCGGCCCTTTTGTTCCTGTAAATTGTGGCGCCATCGTTCCTCAACTCATGGAAAGTGAACTATTTGGTCACACTAAAGGAAGTTTTACCGGCGCAACTGCCAGTAAAATCGGGCTATTTCAAGCAGCACACCAAGGCACTTTATTTTTAGACGAAATTGCTGAGCTGCCACTGGATATGCAAGTCAAACTGCTACGTGCTATCCAAGAGAAAGCAATTCGTGCGGTGGGATCCAATCAAGAAATTTGTGTAGACGTGCGTATTCTATGCGCAACTCATCATCCTCTACTTGCATTAGTGCAAACTGGAAAGTTCCGCCAAGATCTCTATTATCGTTTAAATGTCATTGAATTACAGGTGCCCACCTTAAGAGAGCGTCTTGAAGATTTACCTTTGTTAATTGCGCATTTTTT
>JAHFQF010000097.1 GCA_023266435.1 Legionellales bacterium
TATAGCAGTCACTGATCAGCAATCCCCAATCCCCAATCTTGACATCCTTTCTTGGATGAAAAAAATCAACGTGCTATGCTTATACCCAAGATACTCCAAAATACATGTTTCTAGCTGCTCGAATTTAGCCATCTGCAGTCTTCCTCACCTCGCAATAGTTATCGACTATTACTTGGTTCGGAAAACTTCACCTGACTAAATTCGCTTTGCTATAAACTACGCATTTTGGAGTATCTTGGGTATATAGTCCGATGGGTTTCATTTGCACACTGATACCCTGCTGTGTAATTCTGTGCGGTTGTTCAGTAGAAACGTGACTTTGGGGAGAGTGGTGCGCATGGACGGTTTGATGACGCCAGTATTTTACATGACGGTTTTTGCGGGCAAGCCCTTGTGGGCTTGGGCTGTTTTCTTCGTGCTGGTCCTGTCTCTGCTAGCACTCGATCTTGGGGTGCTTCAACGCCGCGACGAGGAAATCGGTGTGGCGAAAAGTTTGAAGATGAGCGCCTTCTACATTGCTATTGCGCTGTCGTTTGGTGTCTGGATCTGGGTGCAAATGGGCGCGCAGAGTGGCGCAGAATACATGACCGCCTTCCTCGTCGAGAAAACGTTAGCACTCGACAATATCTTTGTCATATCCCTGGTTTTCACTTATTTTGGCGTGCCGCGACAATACCAGCATCGTGTGCTGTTCTGGGGTATCCTGGGTGTGATAGTGTTGCGCGGCATCATGATCGCGCTGGGTGCCACTTTGGTGCACAATTTCGAATGGATTTTGTACCTGTTCTCGCTCTTTTTGATCTACACGGGTGTCAAGATGCTACGTAGCGGCGAGGACGATGCGCCCGATATCTCACAAAACATCATGCTGAAAATTCTGCGCAAGCGTATGCGAATCACCGCTGATTTTTATGGGCATGATTTCACTGTTAAGCTTAAAGATCCGGAAAGTGGAAAAACACTACTCTGGTTCACTCCGCTATTCGTCGCACTTTTGATGGTTGAAACAGTCGATATCATCTTTGCCGTGGACAGCGTCCCCGCAGTCTTCGCTATCACTTCGGATCCTTATATTGTCTACACCAGCAACATCTTTGCTATCCTGGGGCTGCGCGCGCTCTATTTTGCACTAGCCGCCGTGCTCCACCGTTTCGAATATCTCAAGCACGCTGTGTCACTCATTCTGATTTTTATCGGTTCAAAGCTTTTTGTGGCTTACCTGCTAGGACTGGAAAAATTCCCCGCTTCCGTTTCTCTGTCAGTGACATTAGCACTGCTAGCAGGTGGGGTGATTGCGTCGATGATCAAGGTGCGCCGCTAGAGGCGCTCTTTGATTGCTCGCTATCCCCACCTAGCCAAAAAGCAAAGTGATGTAGGTCTAATCACGCTTCTAAAGCGATTTTTTGTTTTTCGATGATTTCAATGATGCCTTGTTTTGCAAGGGTCAGCATTTGATTCAGTTCATCTTGATTAAAAGGTTTACTTTCTGCTGTGCCTTGTACTTCAATGAATTCATTGGCGTCTGTCATGATGACATTCATGTCTGTTTGGGCATGCATGTCTTCTGCGTAGTCTAAGTCTAACACGGCTTGTCCTTGGTACATCCCGACGGAGACACCTGCCACAAAATGTTTAAAAGGGTCCTGACGGATCCAACGTTGGCGTTGCATAAAACGCAGCGCGTCTACTAATGCCACACAAGCGCCTGAAATACTTGCAGTGCGCGTACCGCCGTCAGCTTGTAATACATCACAATCAATAGCGATGGTATAGTCACCGAGTTGAGACAAATCTAAGCAAGCGCGTAATGCACGTCCGATCAGACGCTGTATTTCCATAGTGCGGCCTGCTTGGCGACCTGAGGAAGCTTCACGCATTGTTCTTTCAGCCGTGGCTCTGGGCAACATGCCGTACTCTGCAGTCAGCCAACCTTGGTTTTTTCCTTTCAGAAAGCGAGGCACACCAGGCGTGACACTGGCGTTGCAAAGCACACGCGTTTTGCCATAAGAAACCAAGACGGAGCCCTCTGGATAGTGAATGAAGTTACGTTCGAAAGAAATAGGGCGTAATTGCGAGTGTTCTCTTTGACTTGGTCGCATGGCTAACCTCCTTATAAATTAGGTCAGCCAGTATATCGGGCTTCTCATAGCTTGACCAGTCGGCTCTGTGCTAGAATGATCGTTTTTGTTGGGGATTCTATCATGGCCTTAGCCAGTATGACGGGATACGGTCGGGCTGCTTATACGTTGCCTTTTGCAGAAGCAGTATGGGAAATTCGCACGTTAAACCATCGTCATTTAGACATACACATTCGGCTCCCTGATAACGCGCGCTTTCTTGAAATGCCTATACGTCAGCTCTGCCGTCAGAAACTCCACCGTGGAAAGGTGGATGTCTTTCTTAGTATTAAGCAGCAAGCACTGGATGTGTCTCATCAGATCAATTGGTCCGTTTTAGACGGCTTGATGAACACCTATCAACAAATCAATACTCGTTATGAGCTGCAGGGTACGCCAGATCCGCTTGCGCTCTTGCAATGGCGAGGGATTATCGGCTCTTCTGAAGACAGCTTAGAGTCCTATCAAGCACCGCTGTTAGAGGGGTTTGAGCAAGCTTTAACACATCTCACCACGGTACGCCTGACTGAAGGTCGTCATCTGCAGCAAGATTTACACGAAAAATTAGCAGCCATTCAGGGTATCGTGGAGAAAGTACAGTCGTTATTGCTTTCCATGTTACCCATGTTACGTGATAAAATGCAGGGCATGCTTAAGGATTTGATTGTTCAATGTGAGCCGGCGCGATTAGAGCAAGAGTTGGCTTTGTTAGCCATGCGCTATGACGTATCAGAAGAAATCACTCGATTGCAGGGGCATCTCAAGGCGATGCAGGCACTGTTAGCATCAAAAGACGCTATTGGCAGACAATTAGAGTTTTTATTACAAGAAATGCATCGCGAAGCAAATACTTTAGGCAATAAAGGCTATCATCAAAGTATTACTCAACAAGCGATGACGCTAAAAGTTATTATTGAACAAATGCGTGAGCAAAGCTGCAATCTGGAGTGACCATGGCTGTTGTTAAAGGAACGTTATTTATCATTTCTGCACCCTCTGGTGCGGGGAAAACTAGCTTAGTCCGAGCTCTTGCCCAGAGCGATCCGTTGGTGTGTGTTTCTATTTCGCATACCACTCGACCAGCCAGGCCCGCGGAAGTCCAAGGAAAAAACTACCATTTTGTCGATACCCCCACGTTTGAACAATTGTTGGCTGAAGGTTTGTTTTTGGAGCATGCTCAAGTTTTTGGACATTATTATGGGACGTCTAAAGATAAAGTAGAGCAGCATCTCGCACAAGGGCTGGATGTGATCTTGGAGATTGATTGGCAAGGAGCACAACAGGTCCGTAAGCTCATGCCAGTACAGAGCATTTTTATTCTGCCGCCCTCCAAGCAGGCGCTGGTAGACAGACTCACGTACCGTGCGCAAGATAAGCCTGAAGTGATTGCGCAGCGTATGGCCTTAGCAAGTGAAGAAACCTCGCACTACTGTGAGTTTGATTACTTGATTATAAATGATGATTTTGATCAAGCAGTGATTGATTTAAAGGCGATATTATTGGCAAATCGACGCCAACAGGCTAAGCAAGCGGTTGTTTATCGTGATTTAATTGAAAGCTTGCTCTAATATACTGGACACTTTTTTGGATATCTTGCTAAAATTACAAGCAAATTAATTTTTGATAAAGGAGGCCGAAATGGCTCGTATAACAGTAGAAGATTGTTTAGACAAAATAAGTAATCGTTTTGAATTAGTTATCGCCGCATCTAAGAGAGCTCGCCAACTTGCTACGGGCGCAGCCGATCCACTAGTACCCTGGGAAAATGATAAAGTGGGTGTAGTTGCTTTGCGTGAAATCGCAGCAGGCCTAGTTGGTATCGACGGGGAACCAGTGAAGAAAGCAGATGCTACCAAAGATGATTTAAATGTCATTCCGTTGGCCTCTAAAACTGCCAATGACGACGAAGTCAATTAAAAGCTTTATATAGACCGCAAGGATGATCAATCCATGTTTGAGTTTGCTGATTTGCGAGATCAACTGGCGCATTATTTAACGCCAGCTCAGGTTGAGCAAATTTCGCAAGCCTATCTGCTGGCTGAGCAAGCGCATTCTGGTCAAAAACGACATTCTGGCGAGCCCTATATCTCCCATCCTCTTGAGGTTGCGCGTATTTTAGCCAATATGCGCATGGATCATGAAAGCATTATCGCTGCCATTTTACACGATGTACTAGAAGACACTTCCGTTGATAAATCAACCATCGAAAAAGCGTTTGGTGAAAAAGTTGCTGAATTAGTAGATGGCGTCAGCAAGCTTACGCAAATTGAATTTGCCAGCAAAGAACAGGCGCAAGCCGAAAACTTTCGCAAAATGATGCTTGCCATGGCAAAAGACATCCGCGTCATTTTTATTAAACTGGCGGATAGACTGCATAATATGCGCACGATTTCTGCCATGTCTAGACGTAAGCAAAAACAAAAAGCCTTAGAAACCCTAGAAATTTATGCGCCTATTGCCGCACGTTTGGGGATGAATAATCTTCGTATCGAGTATGAGGATTTGGGTTTTCAAGCATTGTATCCGATGCGTTATCGCATCCTAAAAGAATCCGTGCGTAAAGCACGCGGTAACCGCAGCGAAATCATCAAAACAGTCGAAAATGCTTTACAAGCTAATCTCGAAAAATCAGGCATGACTTACCAAGCGCTGTGGGGTAGAGAAAAACACCTCTATAGTATTTATAAAAAAATGCGCCAAAAAGGCCACGCTTTCCATGAAATCATGGACGTGTATGCCGTCCGATTGATAGTTGATAGCCGAGACAGCTGCTATCGTGCGCTGGGTGTGGTGCATCGAGTGTATAAGCCAGTCTTAGGTCGATTTAAAGATTATATTGCTGTCCCTAAAAACAATGGCTATCAATCTCTACATACCAGCTTGTTAGGCCCTTATGGTGTACCCATTGAGATTCAAATTCGCACAGAAGCCATGGATCGCATGGCGGAAAATGGCATTGCAGCGCATTGGCGTTATAAATCCAACCATAGCTCCGCAGAAGAAAGTAATCTCATTGCGCATCAAGCACAAACTTGGATGAAAAATTTATTAGAAATTCAAGAAAGCACAGTAGACTCTTTAGAGTTCGTAGAAAATGTCAAAGTGGATTTATTTCCCGATGAAGTCTATGTCTTTACGCCCAAAGGGACTATTTTGGCATTGCCTTCCGGTTCAACACCGGTGGATTTTGCCTATGCAGTACATACGCAGTTAGGTAATACTTGTGTTGCGTGTAAGATAGACCGACGATTGGCGCCGTTGAGTAGTCGGTTAGTTTCCGGGCAAACCATCGAAATCATTACCACACCCGGGGCACACCCAAATCCTGCGTGGTTAAGTTTTGTCGTCAGTGGTAAATCTCGCTCTAATATTCGTCAGTGGCTAAAGAGCAGACAAAAAAGCGAATCTCAAGCATTGGGACAAAGGTTATTGGAAAAAGCACTGAATGCTTATCAGCTTACTTGGGCGCAGATTAATGAAGTGATGCTTCAGAAATGTTTACAAGAATCTAAAATACCGGATGCGTCTACCTTATTTGAAGAAGTTGGCTTGGGCAAACGTTTGGCAGCTTTGGTTGCAAAACAATTGGTCATGACAGATGCCCCACATGATCTGGTCACACGCGAAGATCAGCCTTTAACTATTAAAGGCACGGAAGGGATGGTCATCACTTATGCAACGTGCTGTTATCCATTGCCAGGAGATCCCATTATTGGATTATCCAGCAAAGGCAAAGGGATTGTGATTCACCAAGAGCATTGCGCTAAAGTGAAAGACGTGCATTTGATCGACAAAGTCATTCATGTGAAATGGGAAGACGATCTGAACCGAGAGTTTGCAGTAGAAATACAGCTTGATGTTGAAAATACACCCGGAGTCCTTGCCAAGATTGCTAAGGTCATTGCCGAATCTAACTCTAATATTTCTAATCTGTCTATGGAAGAAAAAGATGGTGTGTTCATTTCTATGTATTTTGTGATTACCGTTCGTAATCGTGCACACTTAGCCAGAGTGATTCGTCGCTTAAAATCCTTAGACGCGATTAATCACATCACGCGCAATAAATCGTAATGAGGGGAAAACATGCATCAGGCATTAGTTGGTCATCACTTTGAACAAGCGTTAAAGATTATTTACGCACGCTCGAGTTATATCACAAATATCATTCATGCCATTGAATCAGTATGCATTCCGACATTAGCAAAGCGGCATCATTATCTGGAAATTGGGCCTGGTGAGGGTGTGATTACGCAAGAAATCAGCAAACATTTCACCAAAACGTCAGTCGTGGAAGCAAATGCGCAATTTGTAAAGCATTTCTCTGATAGGTATCACGTATATCATCAACCCTGGGATGAAATGCATGAATCCATACAAGCCGATCTCATTTTGTGTGCACATCGGTTATACCACTTAGAGGCCAATCAATGGAGCCAAAGTATCAATCGTTTGTATCAGTCATTAGCGCCAGGTGGTATAGCTTTGATTGTGTTAATCGCACCTCGAGGTTATAAACATGATTTATACCAAGCATTAAATCCAAACTATCTGCATGCCGATCAACTCTATAAAACTTTGAAAAATTTAAATCTTGAATACAAAAGCCAACCTAATAAAATTGTTTTAACCACCCAAACGTATCAAGAGATGTATGAATTATGCCGCTTCATGGTGTATAAAGATGTATTGCGTGGCGATATTATGCAGCAATACACCGATGAAGAGATGATCGAAGTAGAGAAGGTGATCACGCGCTTTGCTAAAGCCCGAGAAACTGCTCGGAAGAATTTCCAGTTAGTGCAAGAGGAAGATTGGATATTTTTGACAAAACCCCTACAGCCTTAACGCATTGGCAATCCACGTTAGAAATATTACCTGGCGTCGGCCCACAACTTGTTAAATTATTGAATCATTGTGGGCTGCTTACTTGTGGTGATCTCTGCCTACACATTCCTTTGCGCTATGAAAATCGCAGCCAAGTGTATCCGATTTCCCAAGCACCTTTAGGTCAATCCGCGTTACTAGAAGTCACCTTATTAAAGATTATCCCCCCCATTGGGCGCAAGAAAACGTTGCAGTGGATATTGGCGGATAAAACAGCACAAGTCGAAGTGACTTTTTTCAAACCCTATAAAACTTTGTATCAAAAAGATTGGATTGGTAAACCGTTTCGCCTATATGGGGAACTCAAGGGTTCTCAGCAACATAAAAAATTACAGCATCCTGATATCGAATGGCCCAAAAACAATCAGCTGTCACTATTGGCCGATCATTATTGGCCTGTTTACTCCACTACCCCGGGGTTGAGTCAAAATAAATGGCGTCAATTGCAACAACATAATTTAGCCTGTTTAGCTAAGGAGCGTGCCTTAGAATGGCCAGAGACGATCCTAAAGCAATTTCAAGTGTGGCCACTCATAGAATCGCTGAAGCATATTCATTTTCCATCCATTACATGCACTGAGCAAAGTTTACAAACTCGGTCACATCCTGCATGGCAGCGTTTATTGCTAGAAGAGCTGACGGTGTTTCAACAAAGTGTGCAACAAAAAAACCAGCGTCCTGTGCAAGAAGCAGAAAGGCTACCCATACAGGGCGCTTTATTAGAGCAGTTTCTCTACAATCTGCCTTTTAAATTGACCGATGCACAAACGCAAGTCATCACAGAAATTCAAGCAGATATCGAACAAAAAAAACCGATGCTACGGTTAGTACAGGGAGATGTTGGATCTGGGAAAACAGTTGTTGCAACGGTAGCCATGCTTTCGGCCGTGATGGCAAATGCGCAAGCGGCTTTCATGGCGCCCACAGAGATTTTAGCAGAGCAGCACTTTATTAATTTAAATCGTTGGCTATCCCCGCTAGGGATACGTTGTGCTTTACTGACAGGTAGCTTGCGACAGAGTGAACGGCGTGTGTTGCTCTCCGCTTTGTTATCCGGGGAAATCCAAGTTTTGATTGGGACACACGCATTGTTTCAAGAGCAGGTGCAGTTTAAGCAACTCGTGCTCGTTGTAATGGATGAACAACATCGTTTTGGCGTGCATCAACGCTTACAATTGTGGCAAAAAGGACAAACTGCTGGCAAAACTGTTGCCCATCAGTTGATCATGACAGCAACACCCATTCCGCGCACTTTAGCAATGAGTACGTATGCGATGATGGATCACTCAATCATGACAACCTCGCCGTCAGGGCGTCAACCGATTCAAACTGTGGTTATCAGTAAAAAGAAATTAGAACAAGTCTATGAGAAAATTGATCAAATTATAGATCTAAAACAGCAAGTCTATTGGGTTTGTCCTCTGATTGAAGAATCCGAGCAAATCAATGCACAAGCAGCGACGGCAGTGTATCAACAACTGTGTCAGCAGTTTCCTAATTACCGCATTGGACTCGTGCATGGACGTTTAAAATCCGAAGAAAAAGCAGAGGTTTTTCGCGCTTTCTCAGGTAATGACATTCAAATTTTAGTAGCAACTACGGTGATTGAAGTGGGGGTAGATGTCGCCAAT
>JAHFQF010000098.1 GCA_023266435.1 Legionellales bacterium
CAAAATGGCAAGTCATCATCCAGTAATTCAGAAGCTTGTTTTAAGGCTGCAAAGCTACGTAACACATTCTTAGGCCCATAGCCATTACGTGCCGGTTGCACACTGATAAGCCCTGAGCAAGCTTTGCCTTTAATGCCTTGTAAGAGCGCTAAGGTGAGGCGTTCCTGACCATTGCAACCACAAGCCAGTAGCAGTTGTTTTAATTGTTTGAGAGCGATTTCTTTGACTTGGCTATTGCTGTGCTCAAGATTAAAATGATGAAAAACCTTTTGACCGGCATAGAGCCCTTCAGTGAGCGCAAAGGTGAAAAGCAGATGTTTGCCCAAGCCTGATTTATTGTCTCTGTATTCAATGTGATTGACTTGTATGGGGTAAGTACCTGATGGAATCAGTTCGTCTTTAAAAGCCAATTGGATATCATTGAGATTGATGCCAAAGTCAATATTTTCCATTAGGTTGCTCCTTGCATGCTGAGTGAATAGCCTTCTGAAATTTTTTGCCAAGACAGCGGTAGCGGATTGGGTAAGTTGTATCTGTTTTTGGCCTCACAAAAGGCTTGTTGCTCAGTGATGAGTACCCGCTTTCCATAGGATTCACCAATGACTTTCTGTGAATGGCCTTCTCGGACTTGAGTCGTATGTGTTTCAAAATAGGCAAAGCCCACTATGTCACACCACTCTTTAAAAGGAGCTATCGCTTGAGCGTTGATTTTTGTTTGATACATATCGAAACTGTAGCCAGCCGGATTATTGAAAGGCTTGATGTCACTATGGGCAATTAAAATGATGTGTAGCCCTTGATTATAAAGCACGTTCAGATATTTGAGGAAAACAAACATCAACTCTGCCGCTTGTTTATAACCTTGGCCAAAAGGTAAGTCTGCTACACGCTTCACGCCATTGTCTTTAGCAATTTGACCATGAGCTAATTGTTCTACCCAATCTAGTGAATCAATCACGATGCTTTGATACTCATGCTTCTCTTTGGCCAGTACGGTTAAACACTGCAGCAGTTCTTCCCAGACTTTAGGGATAGGAAAACGGGCAACATCCAGATGTGCTGTGCCATCTTCAGTGGCTATGAACACAGGTTTAGGCGCTTTTGCTGCAAAGGTGGTTTTACCTACGCCGCGTTGACCGTAAATCATGAGACGAATGGGTTTAGGAGTTTTGCCTACAATGATGTCAGAGAGTTTCATCGCAATAATCCTTTAATAACGTAAAACAAGGTTGTTGGCGAGGGAGGATGGTGAGTGCTGGTTTCAGTTGACTCCAAATTTCTTTTTGATTGTGTTCTAAATAGCGAGAGGCCACGCGAGATTCACTCCAGCGTACACTAAAGGGAAATAAAGCCTCGGGAATACTATTGGCTAATACAGAGAGTATGGGTTGATTCCACTGCCGCTGATGGGTGGCGTCGATTTTGACTTTAAACAGTGTTTGGGTTTTATCCTCGGGCCAAGCTTTTAAACTTTGCAGGAATACTTTGATGGCTTTTTCAATCTGACGGCGTTTGTGAATGGCTTGGCCTTCCTGATATTTGGCATCTTTCCAATCATTGAATAAGGCTTGCAGGTGCGGGTTGTGTTGTAAGTTCATACTTCCTCCAAGGTGACAAACAGTTTTCCGTTAGGTGGGGCAATGGCACAGCGAATGGTTTCTAAGTGATCAATCTGGGCGTCATTCAAAAAGACCTGCGCAAATTCGAGGGCGTCTAAGAGTGGCTTTTGGATGTTATCTAAATCTCGCAAGCGGGCATCCGGTGGATAAGCATCAATGGTGACCTTGAGGCGGCCATGCAAAGGGGAGCGTAAGCCAAGCTGCTCATAACAACGCGCTGTGACATGTGTGCGATAGGCTCTGCCTTTGGGATTGAGGTGTACGCCTTTGTGATGGTAACGCCAGTAAGTATTGACGCTGGGTGGGTAAGGGAGTGTGAGAGTAATCATTCATGATCTCCATATCAAATGATATATCATAGATTACAACTATAGGAGCAATAAAACAACTTATTAATTAATAATTCACTTTAATAGTGTAATTAACCCCTTCAGTTTCTGACAATAAGTTGATTTTTAATTAAAATAGTTGTAATTTAAGGTTTCCGATGGACTGGAGTGGAGCAATAAGGTGAACAGAGTCATCAGACTGAGAGATGCGCCAATTTATTTAGGAATGAATATCAATCGATTTAATCAAGAGGTGAGGCCAACTATCCCAGAGTTCCGCATCGGGGACAGAGGGATCGCTTTTGATCGACTGGACTTGGATGCTTGGTTTGAGAATTATAAAAGTTGTAGTGAGCGTCTGAAAGAAATAGGGGCAAAAAAATGGGACGCAAAAAGATACCAGGGCTCTTTAAACGATATGGACTCTGGCAGATCGACAAGACGGTCTGTGGACGACGCATATGCGAAAGCACTGGGACTGACGACTTAGCACAAGCCGAACAATACCTGGCTCATTTAATTGAGCAAGTACGTCAGACAGCTCTTTTTGGTGAAAGAAAGAGATGGTTGTTTAAAGAAGCGGTCACCAAATTTTTAGAAGAAAAGAACCGTCAAGAAAAAGCGTCAATTGATAGAGATAAAACTTCGTTAAGAAATCTTAATCCATTTATTGGAAATCTTCACTTAGATGAATTACATAATAAATCACTATATCCATATATTGATGCAATGAAGGCAAAAGGGAGAAAAAATGCCACAATAAACCATGGATTAAAAGTTGTATCTCAAATTCTTCGTTTAGCTGCTAGCGAATGGATTGATGAAAATGGCAATACTTGGCTTGCTTATGCGCCTCGTATTCGATTGTTGGATCTTAATGATGCAACTCCCGCACGCCCGATTACTTGGGAAGAGCAGAAGAAATTATTTGAGGCTTTACCAATACATTTAAGACGTATGTGTATTTTTGCAGTTAATACAGGCTGCAGGGATCAGGAAATTTGTAACCTTCGTTGGGAATGGGAGTGGGAGTACGCATATGATGGGAAAACTTACTCTATATTCATTATTCCAGCATGGATTCGAGATCATAAAAGTGGTGAGCTTAAAGGCTTAGTAAAAAATCGGCTAGATCGATTGGTAGTGTTAAATCGTGAGGCCATGCAAGTGGTAGAGGAATGTCGAGGCGAGCATGATATCTTCGTTTTTACCTACAGAAATAAACCTTTATACCAAATGAATAACAGTGGCTGGAAAGCTGCAAGAGATCAAGTCGGCTTAAAAGGAGTGCGTGTTCACGATCTAAAACACACCTTTGGAGCTCGACTGAGAGCAGCAAATGTCAGCAGAGAAGATCGAAAAGACTTATTAGGACACAAATCTAGAGACATTACGACACATTATTCTGCAGCTCAAATTGAGTCCCTAATTAAAGCGGCTAATTCAGTACTAGAATTAGATGCTCGTCGGCCTGCTGAGTTTCGCCCAAAGGTTGCACCTTCAACCAAGATACGTGAATCTTACGTGCACGGATTTTATATAAAAACTAACTAAAATTCAACCACTTGATTTTAAAGGAATTTATGGTGGGCCCACCTGGACTCGAACCAGGGACCAAAGGATTATGAGTCCTTTGCTCTAACCAACTGAGCTATAGGCCCTAAGAAGGGGTTGGGGGGTATAGTTACCCCCCGAAGTAGTTATATTCTAACTGGATTTGTCTTCGTCATCCACTAAAAAGCTACGCAAATCCTCTGAACGAGAAGGCTGACGCAATTTTCTAAGGGCCTTGGCTTCAATCTGACGGATACGCTCACGTGTTACATCAAATTGTTTACCAACTTCTTCCAAGGTATGGTCAGTATTCATATCGATACCAAAACGCATACGCAGTACTTTTGCTTCACGCGCAGTCAAGCTTGCCAAGATCTTCTTAGTGGCTTCTTTAAGCCCTTCAATGGTGGCCGCTTCTACTGGCGAGGTCATACCCACATCCTCGATGAAATCTCCTAAATGAGAGTCTTCATCATCCCCAATCGGGGTTTCCATAGAAATAGGCTCTTTAGCAATCTTGAGCACTTTACGGATTTTATCTTCAGGCATCATCATACGTTTGGCCAACTCTTCTGGAGTTGGTTCACGCCCCATTTCTTGTAACATTTGTCGAGAAATGCGATTTAGCTTATTGATCGTTTCAATCATGTGCACAGGGATACGAATGGTTCGAGCCTGATCCGCGATGGAACGCGTAATAGCCTGACGAATCCACCAGGTTGCATAAGTGGAAAACTTATAACCACGGCGATATTCAAATTTATCCACCGCCTTCATCAAACCAATGTTACCCTCTTGGATCAAATCCAAAAATTGTAAGCCACGGTTTGTGTATTTCTTGGCAATAGAAATCACCAAACGTAAGTTTGCTTCCACCATTTCTTTTTTTGCACGTTTTGCTTGTGCTTCCCCAATCGACAACAAACGATTGAGCTCTTTTAAACTGTCGATGGAACGACCAGCTTCCATCGCGATGTCTCGCAACTTCTTCTGATGCAGCAGCACAATGTCACTATACTCTTTGAGTGATTCAGAATACGGTTTATTGGCTTGAATATGGTCATTCAGCCAATTTAAATTCATTTCATTGGTTGGAAACGACGTAATAAAGACACGTCTAGGCATCTTCGCTTGAAACACGCAAACTTGCATGATTGCACGTTCATGCTCACGAATCACACGTAACATAGAGCGACTACGATCGATCAAAGTGTCATAAAAGCGATTTAATAATTTAAACGTAACAAACAAATCCGCCTGCTTTTCTCTCAAAGCAAGTAACTTGGAAGATTCGGGATCCGTTTTCTCTAAAAAAACAATTTGGGCATGCAACTCTGCTAGCTCATCAAATTTTTCTTTGGCTAGAACAGGATCAGGTCCCATATCCCCTGTCTCTTCTGTATCTCCCCCTTCGGTCTCTTCATCTTCTTCTGCTGCAATGACAGCATCTTCATCGTCCAATGGAGGTAAGGCAGCAGGTAACCCCTGGCTCTCGTCACTGTAGTCAACAAAACTGATAACGATTTCATCTAACCGCATCTCACCATTCAGGTATCGGTTGTAAGACGCTAATAATTTCTCAATATTCGGTGAGTACTCAGAGAGCGCCACCATCATTTGTCGCATACCACCTTCGATGCGTTTGGCAATTTCTATTTCGCCCTGTCTGGTCAGCAGTTCGACTGTACCCATCTCACGCATGTACATTCTGACCGGATCGGTGGTACGACCAAAGTCCCCCTCTTGGGAGGCAAGCGCTAGCGCTTCCACTGCTTCGCGTGCAGCGTCTTCATCAGTTGCGTCTGGAAGCCCCCCCATGGCTAAGGCATCATCATCTGGTGCCTCTTCATAGACCGCAATACCGAGGTCATTAATCATGCTAATGATGTCCTCGACTTGCTCAGGATCCACAATGTGATAAGGGAGCATGTCGCTCACTTCTGAGTAAGTTAGGTAACCCTTTTCTTTGCCAGTTTGAATGAGGGACTGCAATTGGGAGGCTTGCTGATCGTTGTCTTCATAGCTCATAAAATATTATCCACTCCATTCATCGTAAAACACACGGCGGATTCGAGAAACCCATGATTTTAACTCTTACTTGCTTTTTTCGCCAGCCCTATCCTGTTTTTTTAGATAATAACTTAGCTGGCTCTTCTCTTCGGCCGTTAAAGCGCGCGTTTTGGCTAAAGAAATCAATTGCTTTAATGCTAATTTTTCTGGTTGTCGCAAGATTTGTTGCATCAAAGCTTGAAACTCTGACTGCAAACTCTCCTCAGAGACAGCATTTAACCATGCAGGCCCCTTCTCAATTTCAGTTTGAGTGTAGCCGCCCCCCTGCTGATTTCTTAACAAACAGATCCGCTCGTACAGTTTTGTATTCTCTGCCACCGGACTATGTGCCAGCGTTTCCCAGCCAGCTTCCAGCAATGTGTGGAAATGAGGATATCGAGACAAAATATCACCAATTTTTTGCACAAGGGATAAAGGTTTCGCAGGTTTTTCAGGCTTCACGACCCTGTTCTTTGAATTAAAATACGGCTTTTGTGCAGCTTGATAGACCATGTTTTGTAATTTTTGCAACATTAAATTCTGTAAAACGCCCGGCTTCATAGTCTGAATCAAAGGTTTTGCCAGATGCGATAAACGGGCCTTCCCTTCTAAGGTTTCCACCGAAACTTGCTCGCTCATGTGTTGAAAAAAGAATTCTTCAAAAGATAATGAAGACTTACAGTGCACTTTAAATTGCTCCGCACCTTGCTCACGCAAAATCGAATCCGGATCTTGACCTTGTGGTAATAAAATAAATCGCAAAGACTGCCCATCTTCTATCATTGGCAGCGCCTGCATAAAGGCTTTCCAAGCTGCTTGTTGCCCTGCTTTATCACCATCAAAACACAACCAAACTGCATCCGTCCAAGAAAATAACTGTTTTAAATGCTGCTCAGTCAGCGCGGTTCCCATGGTTGCTACCACATTGGCAATCCCCCCCTGGCATAAACTAATCACATCTAAGTAACCCTCTACAACCAAAATGGCACGTTGTTTATGATGGCGACCAAAGGCATGGATGAGTCCATACATTGCATTGGACTTATGAAATAATTTCGTTTGAGGAGAGTTTAAATATTTGGGCAAACTGTCATCAAGTACTCGTCCACCAAAACCTAAAATACGATTACGGGCATCAAAAATAGGGAACATAACGCGATTACGAAACCTGTCATAACACTGCCCATTATCCTTACGTACAATCAGTCCAGCCTCTAAAAGCAAGGCCTCTTTTTCACTTGACCCACCAAACTGTCGTAAAACCCCATCCCATTGATTGGAAGCAAAACCAATTTTAAAATCAGCCCATGTTTTAGCGGCCAACCCTCGTTTCTCTAAATATTTTCTAGCAAGCCGGCCTTGCGGATCTTGTCTTAACTGTTGCTGATAATACTCAGTGACCGCTTGTAGCAATTGATACAATGGATTGAAATTTTCTTGGTTGCTTTGAATGGTTTCCAAGGGAATGCCATGCTGTGCAGCCAACCATTCCACAGCCTCTAAAAAACCCAAGTTTTGTTGACGAGCAACGAAGTCAATCGCGTCGCCATGCGCACCACAACCAAAGCAATGAAAATACTGTTTATTAGGGTTGACCGAAAAAGAAGGGGTTTTTTCCTGATGAAAGGGACAGAGCCCGGTGTAGTTAGTTCCATTTTTTTTAAGTCGCACGGTAGGCTCTAACAACGCAACCAGATCAACGCGCGTTAAGAGCGCCTCTATGGTTTGCTGTGAGATTTTTCCAACCATCCTACCCCCAAGTCATCAGCGTCAATAAAAAGGCCTGAAAAATCAGGCCTTTTTGCTCAAATGAGGATTGCGAATTGACACAGGTAACAGCAGCCAAATACTCAGCACCTGGAAGCACTAACCTTCCAACATTGCTTTGATTTTAGCTCCTACCTGACCAAAGTCGGCTCGCCCTGTCAGATCAGTCTTTAGAATCGCCATCACTTTGCCCATGTCCTTAATGGACTGAGCACCAACCGTAGTCACGGCCTGTTGAATGGCTTGATCAAGCTCTTGTTCAGTCAAGGGTGTTGGCATGAAACTCTGAATTACCAACATTTCCGCTTTTTCTTTGTCTGACAAATCTGTGCGACCCGCTGCATCAAACTGAACAATGGACTCTTTACGCTGCTTCAGCATTTTATCCAAGATAGTCAGGACGCGTGCATCATCTAACTCGATGCGCTCATCCACTTCGATTTGCTTAAGAGCGGCTTGTATCAGACGTATGGTGCCCAAACGATCTTTATCTTTGCTGCGCATAGCGTCTTTCATTGCATCCATAACAGCAGCTTTAATGGCTGACATGAGCGGTAACTCCATTTATCTTAATTCGTAGTACGACTCTGTGAAGGTGCGCCACGGGAGCCAGTTGCTGGACGAGCGGCTACAGGTGTACGTGCTCCAGATGCAGCAAACCCTTTCTCAACACGTTGTTGCTCGCGTTGCAGCTTTTTACGGTAACGTTTCACCGCAGCAGCTGTACGACGCTTCTTTTGGGAAGAAGGTTTTTCAAAAAACTCGCGTTTCCGCATTTCGGACAAGTTACCGGATTTCTCAACGACACGCTTAAAACGACGCATTGCCGCATCAAAATTTTCATTTTCTTTTAGTCTAATACCAGGCATGCGCCCTCCGTCTTTAAATGAAAAATACTACCTTGGTCTAGTAAGCCAGTTATTGTACCCCTTTTAAACCAAAAATCAAAACTTCCTAGCCCTGCCCCCTAAGTTCATCTTAGACAAGCACTAATAAAACCCGTAAAATGAGATATCCAC
Source organism: Legionellales bacterium (assembly GCA_023266435.1). Lineage (GTDB taxonomy): Bacteria > Pseudomonadota > Gammaproteobacteria > Berkiellales > Berkiellaceae > JAHFQF01. Next base: position 8,338 of record JAHFQF010000098.1, read on the forward strand.
TTCAATAAAGTTAGCAGGTTTTCTT
>JAHFQF010000099.1 GCA_023266435.1 Legionellales bacterium
GAGGTATAAGCCGCCAATCGGATGCCCGCCACTTTTGCAAGGGCTTGGCACGTTGCAACCACCGATCCCTTACCATTGGTACCAGCGACCATAATCACAGGGCATGACCAGCGAGAAAGTCCTAGCCCATCAATCACAGGTTGTAAGCGAGTCAGCGACAAATCAATCTGAGCAGCAGGATGTTTTATCTCTAAGTGTGACAGGTACGCCTCTAAATCACAGGTTTCAACCACCGTCATTCACGAGGCTCCTGGATCGGTGGTTTATGCGTCAGCATGGTGATAAGGTTTGCAATGGTGGCTTTGAGGTTTTTTCGATGAACAATCATATCAATCGCGCCATGCTCTAATAAAAACTCTGAGCGTTGAAACCCTTCCGGCAAAGTTTCACGTACAGTTTGCTCTATCACGCGCGGCCCCGCAAAACCAATCAAGGCGCGAGGCTCGGCGATATGCAGATCCCCCAACATCGCAAAACTTGCTGAGACCCCACCGGTACAAGGATCTAAAAGCACGGAAATATAAGGCAATCGTCTTGCATGTAGTTTTGTTAATGCAGCACTGGTTTTTGCCATTTGCATCAAAGAAATCAAAGACTCTTGCATGCGTGCGCCCCCCGACATATTAAAGGAAACCAACGGGCAGTTTACTTTGATAGCAGTATTCACCGCAGTGACAAACCGTTGCCCTACGACCTGCCCCATCGATCCACCAATAAAAGCAAACTCGAAAGCACACGCAACTACTGGTAAGCCATGTACAGTGCCCTGCATCGCGATCAACGCATCCGTTTCACCAGTGTCTTTTTGAGCAGCAACAATGCGATCTTTGTAACGTTTAGTATCTTTAAACTTTAAAGTGTCTGCAGGTAAATATTGAATGCCCAACTCCGTCTCAGAATTCGGATCCAAAAATAGGCCTAAGCGTCTGCGTGCAGATACCCGCATATGGTGATCACACTTAGGACATACATCTAAATTTCGGTCTAACTCAGCCCTAAATAACACGGCATCACAATTTGGACATTTTGCCCATAATCCCTCAGGAATAGACTTGCGTGTTTGTGTATTGGTGCGAATTGTAGATGGAAGTAATTTTTTAAACCAACTCATGTATGCCTCAGTACCTATAGCCCAAAATCAATGCATCTCTGGTGAAAAACAGCGAGTAGGCCCGTACTTAATACCGGCCCCTACACACTGATTAGTATCATTATTACCCTTTGAACGATTGCACTTATTATACCTGATTTAAAAACCACGGACCAATTGGTGAGACAGGCAAAATAAAGTCATCTTTGTAGATAACATCTACCAAATACAGGCCATCAGGTGCCGCGGTCATGCTGGCACAGCGGCGATCCTTAGCGTCTAATACCCTTGCTAGCCAACTGATCGGTTTGCGTTGTTGGCCAATCAGCAATAGGCACCCCATGATGTTACGCACCATATGATGTAAAAATGCATTGCCTTGGATATCCATACAAATCCATTGTGGGTAACGCGTGACAGTAATGTGATGTAAGTTACGGAACGGAGTATTAGCCTGACATTGGCTAGCCCTAAAACTGCTGAAATCATGCTCTCCTAGCAAGCATTGGGCTGCCTCATGCATGAGCGAGGTATCTAAAGCCCCCGGGACCCAGGTAATTTTTTGATACAACAACGCAGGTTGAGTTTGCCCATCTCGGATGAAATAGCGATAACGTCTGGCAACCGCGCTGTAACGCGCATGAAATTGATCGGAAATTGGCTGTAGCCATTTGATACGAATCTCATGGGGTAAATGGCTTTGGATACCCATGCGCCAACCATACTCCGAGCGTTCACTGTGTGTATCAAAGTGAATGACTTGATGGGTAGCATGAACACCTTTGTCGGTACGCCCGGCACAGATCACAGCTACCGGGTGATTAGCTACCCGGCTCAGTGCTGTTTCTAGATGTGCTTGTAGGGTATTGGGTTGCGTACTCTGTTTTTGCCATCCTCCAAAAGAGGCTCCATCGTACTCTAAAGCTACGGCATATCGCATGTTATCATCGGATTCATAAAAAAAATGATTTTGCATTCTAACAAATGAATAAAAGTCAATCAAGGGTTTGGGTTTAATGATGTTTTCATGCAGTTTGATACCCCCTCATCCGCCCTATCGGGCACCTTCTCCCAGAGGGCGAAGGGCTACCATGAGGATTGCGAGGCAACGCAGGCAACAACGCCTACGAGCCAATTGCGCAGCACCTGTTTAATCAAAGAAATTGGCTTTTAGGCTAGGCGCCAAGTTGCGAGCAACCCGGAGTGTACAGATACGTACATGAGGATTGCGAGACAATGCAGGCAACAACGCCTACGAGCCAATTGCGCAGCACCTGTTTAATCAAAGAAATTGGCTTTTAGGCTAGGCGCCAAGTTGCGAGCAACCCGGAGTGTACAGATACGTACATGAGGATTGCGAGACAACGCAGGCAACAACGCCTCCGAGCCAATTGCGCAGATTAAACTTTTATTGTAAGTCTTGTGGTGTATACAATATGAAATTATCTAGCTTCAGCTGGTTCGCCTCCACCCCGACTAGCAAGGCGATGTCATAACGAAACTCCATGTGATCTGAGTTCCCTGTTGTAGTGGTATGACTATCGTCGCGATTTTCAGGGTCAGTTACAATGATACGCGCACTCTTTTCTGTCCTTGCTTCATGCAGATCGACATCACCGGCGCTGACTGTATTTTTAGTTGCGTCACCTTCTGACAGGCGATCTTTATTGGAGACTTGTAATAAGTCGTTATCAAAGTCTTCTCCGACTACTTTGATAAACTCAAATCGCATTGCTGAGACGGCTTTGACAATGTCGGCTTCTGATGCGTGTTGTGAGCGCAGGGTATCAATTGTATCTTGCTCTGCAACCTCATATTGATGATGTGTTTTAAAGAGTTCATTAAAAAATCCACTTAAGTCAATCTTATCACCCGTCTCTTTGGCTGTATCGAAATAATAAATGGTATCAAAACTGCGATTTTCCCCAGCAAAATCTTGTTGATTATCATGAGACACATCTTTTACTACGCTGTCTAGATAGTAACGAATGACGTCAGTATTCTTATCCGACTGTTGTAAATTCGTGTCTTTTCCATCTGGTGAACTCATGGCGTCATCACCTGCTGTTAAGTGTAATGCCGCATACTTTTGGCCCGTCCCCTCAATCTCATCCCAATTATTTGAGTAATCTTTTAACAGATTGAGTGTTTTTAGATCTTCATTATAGGCTTTGAGATCGACCAGTTGCTCTGCATTGCCTGTGTATTTATCATCAAACAATTTGTTGGCTTCAGCAATGAATTTATCTAATGCAGTGCGCACGTTTCCAGACTCGTCATCAAAGACGTCATTCGTCGCGCCAGAGTCGTTAAAATATCCAGTCAAGCCAGTGGCATAATGCCCAGCGCCGATGTTGCCTAAAATGTTCCTGGCCTCATAACCACCTAGATTATTAAACCCTAAACTTTGTAGGAAGTCATATAATTTATCGCCTTGAGTACGCGCAGAGCCTAGACTGCCTGCGCCCTCCCCCCAAAAATCAGAGGTTAAAATAGGCTCTTTGGTGATCATTTTAAAGCCATTTGCAATACTCAGGTTGATCACATCGGAACCCCAACCACTCACAATCGTGTCTTTACCTTGCCCAGCTAAGACAAACGCACCGTGGTATTTATCTACATTAGGATTATGGGTATAGATGATATCATCACCAGTACCAGTAGAAATCAAATCCACAATTTCTGTAGCGCGTTTTTCTATTTTCCCATCTGCACCTTTGTCTAAAACAGTATTTTGGTGCGTACTGGTTACCAGAGGGAAGTCTGAGAAAGAGGCATTGGCATAGTAACTCTTATAATAGTCACCCCAGAAACTTCTAATTTCAAAATGAATTTCAAAATTTACATTTTGTGCAGTATCTAATGTATCCCCTTCAAAGATAAAGTAGCTTCTGCCTTGTTCATTAACGGTATTACTGCTCTTATCACCATTGGCATAGACTACATCGTTACCTGATCCAGTGGCCGCAATGTCTGCCCCACCACCTAAAACAACATAATCATTGCCTGCAGCTGTAGAGCGACTTTCAATGATAACATCACTGCCATCTCCACCGTATACAGTATCATTTCCTTTGCCCGTAAAGAGTGCTGTATTTTTCGACTCGTCTGTGAGTCTGAAATTGTCATCGCCTTCTGTACCTGCTTTGGCTGTATAGCTATCATTCTTCAAATTTAACGTGGTAGGCGTGATAAACGTTGCATCTTTAATGATATCTTGTGGAACCAGTGAAGAATCGACTGCAAGCAATCCGATATCTCCAGGTTTATTAATATCAAAATAGTTAGCAGGTTTATCATCTGATGTACTCGAGGTATAAAGCCTAATCTGATCTTGAATGGGTGTAAGGCTGGCATTCCCTTTATTCACGAGCACTTCGGCGTCAAAAGTCAAACTCAAGGTATCGGTTATTCTACCATCAGTCGTTGCTGGGAAGAAGTAATGCAATAGAACAGACTCTTTATATTCTGTAGGGTCATCCAATAAATTCCAAGGACGACCTCCTTGGCTCGTAGTGGAATCACCCTGCAAAGAGGAATGCGTATTCGGGCTATTTAGAAATGACCAGTTATATTCAATACGAGCTCCGTTTTCTTCATAATAACGTGGTAATTCGATTACAATCCCATGCTTCAACTCACTGGATCGATTTACGAACTGCAAATCTAAATTTAAATCCATCTTTGAGCGCGCTACTGTATGTGCCATCTCATCTGCTACACGCAGCACGTTACCAGCTGCATCGGTGAGCGTATCCTCAAACGTGTTATCAATTTTCACACTGAGGTTAGAGCTGGCATCTAAGCTTCTGTTTTCAGTAGGCACAATGTCAATGAAGGTATCAGGTAAAATCACATCTGTTTTATATTCAAATCTCGAGATTCCACCCTCTATTGCCGTGTCGTGTACTACTTGAGAGCGAGTTTCTACATTTAATACAAAGGCATCGGTATTACCATGCTCATCCTCACCTGTTTTAGGAGGTGCTTGCAAACTAAAAAGACCCAATGTTTTTTCAATGAAGTCTGCTTTAGCGGCTGTACTAGAAGAACCTTGATCAATAATCTTCTGCACTTGATCGACTAAAACTTTCAGTAACTGTCCGTCGAGCACGTGGTTCTGCACAAATTTCGTGTCATAGCTGACAAACCAGTCATCTGAGTTACTTTCATCTTTAAACGTACCGGGAAGATTTGCTGTACCTTTAGGCACAGTATTTGTCGTATAAGGAAACAGTAAACTCAAAGGATATTCATTTGGGCTTAGGTTTTTAAATTCTTGCGGTGTAAAAGCACCTAACGTCTTCACAACATCCGAGCCCGGCACCGTTAATTTCATGTTTGAAAAAATTCTTTGGAAAGCAGCAGCATCCTGACCTACAGTCATATTGTTAGCACTGGTGTATTCATCTTGAGGCCAATCCACAGTGGTGTTTTTACCAAATATCAGCTGAGTATTAATGTTTGTATGCAGTTTTAAGTTACTTGCCAATATTTGACTGCCTACACCATCTGTATTATGTGCGATGGCTTCCAAAGCATCCCAAAGTACATTGCCCAAATCAACGCCCATTTCTTTGCCATAATGAGTAAACGCAGTACCCAATGGCACATCCTCGTAAGTCACCCTCCCATCAGTCAGTCGACCTGTGAGCGGATCGATCATTTGATTTTCTTCATTCACAGCCTGAATAGAGAGATTGCTTAAACGAGCGCCCTCTCTAACCGGTAAAAACAGAGAATTCACCATGGTGGTTGAAAAATCGTTCAAGAATTTATCCGCCAAATTCGCACCAGTATAATAAGCATCTGTTGTAGCCGGATTATTTCTAATGGCTGCGGCTGCTGTTGCGTCAGCTCTAGCAGCCTCCAATGCAGCCTGGTATTCCTTCATATCCAAAGTGACTTCGTAGGCATAACGATTATTGGGTACTGACTCTTCGCCTGGCTCTAATGGCGCATGCACCGTTTTAATGTCGCTCAACCAAGAATAAGGATCCGTTGGTTTATTAGGAGAAAAATAAACAGCTTGTGCGATCAAATCTTCATCTAGAGGGCCGGCTGGATCCGAAGACTCAAACACAATGACGAATTTTTTAAATTGCGCTTGATTATCGGAATAATTAGAAGACAGCACCTCCCACAATTGTTGTTGTAAAGGTGTGGTCGCTATTCCGTCTTTTGTACCATTGTCAAATCGTTTTCCATCCGTAGCAACTAAAGAATCAAAATTATTTAACAAGACCTGCATATCATCGGTCAAATCAGTGGCTTCGTAACCATCACTATAGACTAAAGTAGCACTAACGTTTGTTAAAGTAGGACTACTGATCGTGAAATTAGGTAATACAGCAGGCTGATCAGGATGTGATTCCCATTCATTATACAAGTTTTTAATGACTGTGCTGTCCATTTTAATGGTCAGCGCGCTAACACCATCAGAAGTGTTTACTGACAAATAAGAAGGTAATGGATTACTCAAAGTCACTGAATTAAAGCTGACTTTTAATGTTGAACCCGCAAAATCAAAGTCTGAATTATCGCTAATCACTTTAAATATGTCTTGCAGATCAAAAGAGCCTGTACCTCCTTGCAGCTCGGCATAACGAATACCTTCTCCACCCGATCTCATGGCCTCGTTATATTCATCTAAGGTAAAGTGCTCTGATTTATGAATTTCATAATTCAGCGTAATATTATTTGCCGTATGAGTAGTGAGATTCCCGGCCACCAATAAATCAATGGCGTAAGTACCAGATGTCGCACTCTGATAAGCCTTATATAAACTCGCCGTATCCGTCCTCACTTCCCACTCATTGGGATTTTCAGTGGCTTTAAAGGCTTGTAAGAAGTTTGCATCCGACTTATTAGGGATATTTTGTGACTCAATCGTGACAATGATTTTTTCATGCGTTGGATCAGTAATCTTTGCAAATACAGACTTGAGATCTAATGTCGTTTGATAGTAGTCAACAACATTCACTGCATTAGTCAATGCAGAGTTTGCTACCACTGCTTTATTCGTTGCTGTGGCCGCAGCCCACCTGTCGTCATTGCTCTCTGCTGTACCACCATCTATTTGAACGGCGCTGGTCAGCTTGTCTATCACTTCAATCTTATTGACAGTGACCGTTTCATACGTATTAGAGAATACTTTGATAAGCGAGGCTGCACTAGGTGACCCAGCCGCCGCTAAATCCGTCAAAAATTCCTTTGTTTCTAATTGAAACGTTGTTTTTGCATGCTCTTTATCTACAGCAGAGCTTGTTGGGTTGTTTAAAATGGATTGTTCAACTAAATAAGCACGTGCTAACTCAGAAAAGCCAGTCGCACCACCCGTGCTACCCAAATCTAGCGTAACTTTTGTTCCATTGATCGTGATATCCACTTGACAGAAATCAGTAAAGGCTTTTTGTGCACCTGAGCTGTCTTTAGCAGTGTCTATAGTCCAGCCTTTTTCTGACGCTTGATCAGGGGACCATTTATCCACCGATCCATCTGCATTGACTTTTGTACCGGTAATGTATTGCGCTTGTAAATCAGGGCTTAATTTTGCTAAAAGAGTTGCAACAATGGGCTCAAAATTAATGATTGCTTCTGATTTAATGAAATTACTACCAGCGCTATCCACAAATTCTTTGGAGAAGGCTGTGGTTGTACTGCTACCTGCAGCATAAGGCGTTTTATAAGTTGCAGTAACGGTCCAAGTATATGATGCATCATTGATTGTATTAGCCGTGTTAGAAGCCTGCTGATACGAAGAGAGGGAAATTTTATCAGTCACAGTGAAAGTAACTGACGCAGAGGTAGGAGCCCAAGGAACCGTTGAACCACCATTCACATCTACTTCTGGATCAAGAGAAATAACCAATTTTGATTTTGTTGCTGGGTCTAGGCTATCTATGAATGTTTTAGTCGCTGCTTGATAATTAGCGCTGTCTGTAGCCGTTTTTTCACTTGCTTGAAACACCTGATAAGCCCGAGCTAAGTTTGTAAAAACAGCTTCTCTACCGTTTAAATCAATATTCGTAGTGACACCATTGATCGTGGCATTGAATTGAAATAACTCAGAAAATGCTTTTTGATCTGTGGCGGCAGCTGTTCCTATTTTTAAGGCCGCTTTATCTACAGAAAAATCAGCTGCATTAATACCAGCAGCTGGTGTCCATAATGTTGTTTTACCAGTACTAGGATCT
>JAHFQF010000100.1 GCA_023266435.1 Legionellales bacterium
ACATTCACGATAATAAGGACACAAGACATCTTGTGGTTGCATGGCTGCACCAATGCCTACACAAATCGCCTCTTGCCCCAGCGTAGAAGGATATGTGCCCATTTTGCCTGTACGTTGCAAAGCAATGGCTTTTTTATCAAATAAACGAGTCTGCACCATCATGCGATATAATTTTAAGAGTAGCGTCGTATCTTCTAAAAAAGTAGGTGGCGTATTTTCCAGCTCACCCAACGCGGTTAAGTAACGTGAAAACTTAATCTCAAACTGCGCAACGATGTGTTCCTTCACGAAAGGGCCCCTTCCTCAATGCATAATTTTTCTAGTGCCAATTGTTCTGCCACATCACTGGTGGGTTTCTTGAGTTCTTTTGATTTATTTAAAATATTCAAAGTAGTATGGTAGATATCATTGACTTTCTCGATGATACGATCATAATTTTTACCTTGATACTGATAGGCGACATGAATAATGCCACCGGCATTAATCACATAATCGGGAGCATAAATGATGTCACGCGCTGCTAATCTTGCCCCATCTTCTGGCGTCGCTAGTTGATTATTGGCCGCCCCTGCAATGATGGGCGCTTGAATCAGTGGAATGCTATTTTCAGTCAAAATCGCCCCAAGTGCACAAGGCGACAACACATCACACTTTAGCTGCATAATTTCATCTAATGAACAGGCTGTGGCCCCAAACTGTTGTACGCATTGATTCACAGCCTGTTGATTCATATCACACACAGTTAATTTTGCGCCCTCATGAGACAGCATTTCAGCTAATAAATACCCAACGCTCCCTACCCCTTGGATTGCAATATGACGACCCGCAACCTCTGGGCTACCAAAATAATATTGTAAGCCTGCTTTGATACCTTGTTTGACGCCCAGTGCAGTTAACGCAGCTGGATTACTAGGTCCATTACCCTCATACGCACTGGTACAAGTCACATACAGGGTATTTTGATAAATAATATCCATGTCGGCAACATTCGTGCCTACATCTACGGCAGTGATATAACGCCCTTTAAGTTCATTAACAAATTTACCAAATGATTTCAGCAACTCAATCCGATTATAAGGTTTGCTGGGCTCAATAATGACAGCTTTGCCACCCCCTAAAGGTAAGTCAGCCAGTGCAGATTTTAAAGACATACCTCGCGCTAAACGCATTGCGTCAAATACCGCATCTTGATAATGATTGTATGCTTTAAAACGGCACCCCCCTAGCGATGGCCCCAGATTGGTATTATGAATCGCAATGATGGCTTTTAATCCGGTTTTAGGATCAACTTTGAAGTGCACGTCACCAAACTTTTGCTCCATTGCGTAGGCAAAGAGATCAAAATCATTTGACATAGGGTGTATCCTTTCTCAAAATGGCCAAATAACTGATGAACAAACGACAGTCCTAATAGTTATACCTCGATTGTCATCATAAAGTGAAATGACCTCAACTGAACAGCAGGGAAGCATGATTTTAGATGACGCTCACAAATTAATCCAAACAACTTTACGACAGTTTGCCAATAATTATTTAATGCCTAACAGCGCTATCTGGGCTGAACAGGCCGTTTTTCCCATGGAGGCCATCCGGCAGCTGGGAGACTTAGGGTTTCTTGGCTTGATGGTCCCTGAAATCTGGGGGGGGTGTCAAAGTGACCACCTCAGTTACGCGATTGCTATTGAGGAAATCGCTCGAGGAGATGCCTCTGTCGCAACCATCATCAGTGTGCATAACTCAGTTGCTTGCTTACCCATTTTAAAATTTGGCAATGATACGCAAAAAAATCAGTTTTTAAAACCCATGGCGCAAGGCAAACTGTTGGGTGCATTTTGCCTGACTGAGCCGCAAGCAGGCTCTGACGCCAGCAATTTACAAACCTCAGCCATATTGCAAGATGATCATTATATCTTAAACGGCACTAAGCAATTCATCACTTCTGGCAAACATGCTGACGTTGCGATTGTCTTTGCTAAAACTGATAAAACAGCAGGTAAAAATGGAATCTCTTGCTTTATTGTGCCCACTAAAACACCAGGTTATGAAGTAATTCGTATTGAAAAGAAAATGGGGCAATCTGCTGCAGAAACTGCACAAATCAGTCTGAGTAATTTAAAAATCCCTGCTGATCATCTATTAGGTCAAGTCGGAATGGGGTATAAAATTGCACTCAGTCAACTCGAATGTGGCAGAATCGGCATTGCTTCTCAAGCCATTGGTATTGCAAAAGCAGCGCTGGAAAAAAGTTTTGCTTATGCACTAGAACGACAGAGCTTCGGAAAACCATTGTATGAGCATCAAACGATTCAGTTTCGCTTGAGTGAAATGGCCACACAATTAAAAGCTGCTCAACAATTGACCTGGCATGCAGCAATTTGCGCCGATAATCAGCATCAAGCTTTATTACATGCTGCCATGGCAAAGCGCTTTGCCACAGAGGCTGGTGAGCAAATCTGCCGAGACGCGATTCAGATACTAGGTGGCTATGGCTATCTGAGCGAATACGGCCTAGAGCGTCTCTACCGTGACGTCCGAGCCTGTGCAATCTACGAGGGCACCAACGAGATTCAGCACCTTATTATCGCTCGTGAGCTAGAAAAAACAGGGATTTTAACGGATTAATCCCACTTATCATCCCCTAAAGGGCCTCAAAACAGAGGCTCGGCGCCCGACTTCACTCACCTTCAAAGTCTAACTCTGGTTTTAAAACTTCGTTTTGTGTTTCTTCTGGACTGGCGTTTACTGACTCAGACGCCTCAAAGCGTGGATGCTGAATCGCATACTTACTTTCTGCTTTTTTCTGTAATTTTTTTCCTTTTACAATGAGGTCTTTTCCATGATTGACTCGATGCTTCCCTTTATGCAGGAGTTTTTTTCCTGACTCTATCTCATGGTTACCCGTCGCAATTTCTTTGTGTCCTTTTTTAATCAAGGATTCGCCATGCAACCAGCTATCGCCTATTTGTTGTACGTCCGCACCCTCAGTATGTAATTTTTTTCCAAAAGAAGGTTCTTTTTCACCTGCACAGCCTAAAAGAAGACAGCAGCTTAATATGGGAATAAGAATATGCATTATATTCGCCCTCCTTTTACAGACACGAGATTCATTATCCCGGATTATTATCTATTTTACTACCAAATCAGCATTTACTAGGTCAGCAGGCATTGCGATCTGATGCATGAGCGTTATAATGCTTAGCGCTGGAGGTCAAAAGAGGGGTTTGCACTATGAAAAAGCTTCTCGTCTTGGCGACGCTCTTGGGACTGACATGCCCTGCTTGCGCGCATTCATTTGACCATTTTTATTTAGAGGTCAGTGGCAGTTTGAGTAAACCACTGAATCAGTCCTTTGAAGATCAAGAGATCTTGACTCATTTTAAGGCCAATCGTGCTATCAAAGTGGCAATGGGACGACAGATCCAGCATGGTTGGCGCACTGAAATCAGCATTGATAACGTGAACAATTCATCGAAACTCTCCCCACACTTCGCAGACAACGATGTACTGGATTTTGAGTTTTTAGCTCGAGAAAAACTGACCAGCCTATTGTTCAATGTCTATTATGATGTTCCTTTAGGCTCACGCTGCTTTGCTTTGATTGGCACAGGCATCGGTCCTGCTCGATTAAAGATTTACAGTAATTTCATTTATAAACAGATGGCTGAAGTGGATACTTTTGCTTCTGCAGTGATAGCACACCATGGAAGTGTAGGATTTGGTTTCAAAGTCACTCAGCAATTATGGTTCATGAGCACCTATCGTCATCTTGCCTCCACCCCTCTTAAGTCACGATTGCTGCTTGATGAAACCACCTCGATCCAAAAACCTCACCATCGGAGCGATACAGGGTATTTAGAGCTGATATATTTTTTCTAACTCGAAACCCGGAGCTGATAGTCAGTGAGGCTATCAAGCGGGCCTTGGCGCCATTTGGTCTCAAAATAAAGACCCTGTTTCCTGGCTTATCGTTTATGGCAGGCGGACAGGGGTAGTGTATGTAACTTGACGCTGTACTAGCTACCCTGCCATAATCCCTAAAAATCTATTTAGGGTACTCACCTTGCTAAGTTATCGTCACAGTTTTCATGCAGGCAGCCATGCCGATGTGCTCAAGCATGTCGTAGAAATCGCCATTTTGAATTATCTGAAACAAAAAGACACGCCGTTTGATTACCATGATACCCATGCAGGTGCAGGTTTCTATGCTCTATCCAGTAAAGAAGCCAAAAAAACTGGGGAATTTGAAAATGGCATTGGTCGCCTTTACCAGCACAAACTACCTCAAGGGCTTTTAAGCCAATATGTTGAGCTAGTGCGCCAAATCAACCCGAATGACAAATTGAGCCTCTATCCTGGCTCACCCCAAATTGCTGAATTACTACGCCGTCCACAAGATGGCCTACAACTAACCGAGCTTCATCCCACTGACTTTGCGTTATTAAAGAAACGTTTTGCTGATTTACCACGCACTCGCGTGGCTGAAATAGATGCCTACCAAGGACTGCGTGCCATGTTACCCCCGCTGGCTAAACGAGGATTAGTACTTATCGATCCTTCCTATGAGGTAAAAACAGAATACCAAACTCTGCCTGAAGGATTATTGCCTGCCCTCAAACGATTCGCTACCGGCGTATATGCAATCTGGTACCCAGTGATTGAAAGACGTCACACCGAGCAATTTTTACAAACTCTCTTTGCAACGATCAATAAAGATTGCCTACGCCTAGAGTTTTGTCCTTTTTCAGATGGTCATGGAGTTGGAATGACTGGCAGCGGTATGATGGTTTTTAATCCACCGTACACCTTGGCGGAAGAAATGAAGCCTGTCATGGCATTATTGAATAAGCACTTATCAATGCCCGGCCATCGACCACGCACACTCATTCGCTTTCACGCTGCTGAAGTTTAAACTGGACAAAGTGTAGGGACCGGTCTCTGCGCCGGCCCGCTCTTTTTAACCGATCAAGGCACCGGCGATTGTCGCAGAAGCTAGGCAAGCTAAAGAAGCACCTAGCAAAGCTTTCATTCCCAGTTTGGAAAGATTTGCACGCTGATTAGGTGCCATGCCACCGATACCACCAATCTGAATAGCAATCGAAGAGAAATTAGAAAAACCACAAAGTGCATACGTAGAGATCACAATGGCATGTTCACTCAACTGCTTGTCTGTAATTAATTGTGATAATTTTTCATAAGCCAAAAACTCATTAATCACTGTTTTAGTACCTAACAAACTTCCAACTTGTAATGTTTCAGACCAGTCTATACCAATGAGGTAAGCAAACCCTTGGAACAAACGACCCAACAAATATTCTAAGTTCAAGCCAGAAAAGATACCGTTAGTTGAGTCAGCAATGATAACGTTTAAACCTGAGTAATAGCCCACTACATCTTCAAGTAAATAATTTAACAAGCTAATCATCGCAATAAATGCAATCAACATAGCACCCACATTCAGCGCCAGCTTCAGTCCATCTGCCGCACCATTCGACACAGCATCAATCACATTCACGCCTGCTTCTGATTGATCCACATGACAATTCACTGCTAACTCGGTCATGTCAGTTTGAGGCAATAGCATTTTGGAAATCACAATGGCAGCTGGCGCATTCATAATCGAAGCAGATAATAGAAAGGTAGCAAATTTCACTTGCATGGCTGGATCATTACCACCTAACAAGGAAACATACACTGCTAATATACCGCCAGATAACGTCGCCATCCCTCCGGCCATCAAGCATAACAACTCTGAACGCGTCATGTGCTTAATAAAAGGTTTAACCAATAAAGGCGCTTCCGTTTGGCCTAAGAAAACATTTGCCGCAGCAGCCACACTTTCAGGCCCTGACAAGCGCATCGTGCGAGATAATATCCAAGAAAAGCAATACACTACTTTTTGCAGTACGCCGAGATAATACAATCCAGCGGTCAGCGAAGAAAAGAAGATGATGGTTGGGAACACATTAAAGGCAAAGAGAAACCCTAAATTATGGTGCGCGGTTGGATCGGTGAAGCTATTTTTTGACAACCCACCAAATACAAAACGTGCGCCATCTCCCGCAAATTGCAACAATTGCACGAACCCACGGCCCACAGCATCAAATACTTGTGTAACAACAGGTACCTTAATAACCAAAATAGCCAACAGGATTTGCAATCCCACACCCATGATGACTAAACGCCAATTAATGGCTTTTTTGTTGCCAGAAAACAAATACGCAATAAAGTAAATAGCCAATAAACCTAGGATCGCCCGTAAATACAGCATAATGATTTCGCTCAGGTTGGGATGAAACAATAGCCGCCATTATAATAAACACCGACCCTATTGGCCACTTCCCTGTTAATAAAAAGTCATAAGATCAACTTAATTCATACGCAGAGCGCCATCTAGACGAATTACTTCTCCATTTAAGAATGGATTATCCATAATATGCTCTACCAAAGCCGCGAATTCTGACGGATGACCAAAGCGTTTTGGAAAGGGCGTGCCGGCTTCCAGCGATTTCTGCACTTCTTCTGGCAACCCCCTGAGCAACGGCGTGTCCATCAGCCCCGGAGCAATGGTCATCACCCTAATCCCGAATCTAGCAAGCTCACGTGCTGCAGGCAATGTCATGGCCACCAGCCCTCCTTTTGAGGCACTATAAGCAGCCTGTCCGATTTGCCCATCAAAGGCAGCAATGGAGGCCGTTTGAATAATTACTCCTCGCCGTCCTTCTGCGTCAGGCTCACTTTGGCTCATGTGATACGCACCTAACCGTAAAATATTAAATGCCCCGCACAAATTAACTTGAATAACTTGATTAAAGATTTCTAAAGTACAGGGGCCAGTTTTCCCCACAATGCGAGCTGCAGGGGCAATACCTACACAATTAATGATGGCGCGTGGTTTTTGTTTTTTTGCTAGTTTTTCCAAACAGTCTGTTAAGGCAGCCTCACTGGTGATATCACAAACCACACCAACCGCACCTAACTTTTTGGCTATTGTCTCTGTAGTAGGTGCAACATCAAGGAGAGTGACTCTATCGCCTCGCTTGTGTAACCGCTCTGCGGTGGCATAGCCCATGCCTGACGCACCACCAAATACCCACACAGACTCCGTCGCCATCTCATTCTCTCCTTGCATACGCACTGATGTGATAAAAATTAAAGATTACACTCAATATGCCGGATAAGGAATCATGATGAAAAATTTTATTATACAAAAACTACCGCTTGTTAAACAGCATCCTCATGTTTGCACGCTGGTCATTGCTGTTTTTTATTTACTCATTAATTTTGCACCCACTTGGTTATTACCACATTTTTCAGTAGCAGGCTTCACTTTAGGTATTATTTTGGTACTGGGTCCACGCTTTATTCCGAGTATCCTATTAGGTGGCGCATTCCTCGCACTGTCAGCACTGTTATTCACGAAGGATCCCTCCGTTCTGTGGTTGTTATTTAGTTTTTCTATGATTTTAAGTTTGCAAGCTTGGCTAAGCCATTACCTTGTCAACCGTTATGTGCATTTACCTAATCCATTGATCAATGCGTTGGATGTCTGCTTAATTGTTACAATCAGTGCACTCTTAACCTCCCTCTTGAGTGGTGCCTTACTGACACTCAATAGTCTTTGGTTTGCAGACAGTATTTTATCTGTCTTAGAGCTCTATGGTTTATTATGGTTAAAAATGGCCACCGCCATTGTATTTTTCATGCCGATCACACTAGTGATCTTAGATTCCGAGATACATTTTTCAAAAAAGCGTAAACAATTTTTGTTAGGTGTTTTTTTGACAACATGGCTCTGCTGGATAGGCATGAATTTTTGGTTAGGTCATAATTTTGCAACCATGACTATGTTTGCACTGGGCATTATTCAGTCTCTCGTGATTTTAATTTCAGGTCAAAAACAAGTCATTCAACAAGCCATTGAGCAATATACCTTTCAATTTGAAAAAGCCAAAGCAGAAGCAGAGGTTGCTAATCGTCTTAAAAGTGAATTTTTGGCCAATATGAGTCATGAAATTCGCACACCTATGAATGGCATCATTGGAATGACTGAAATTCTGCTAGAAAGCAATTTAAACGAAAAAGATCGCAATACTGCCGGACTGATTCTACATTCCGCCGGTAATCTGTTACAGATCGTCAATGATATTTTAGATTTCTCAAAGATTGAAGCCAATAAATTAATCTTAGAAAATATTTCCTTTAACTTTCAACAT
>JAHFQF010000101.1 GCA_023266435.1 Legionellales bacterium
AAACCGGGTATGATTTTATTTCCACTCTAATTAGACGATACGCATCTATTTGTCAGTCCGCAGGAAAATATTGGGGACATTATTCCCATGAGGTTTTACGTGAGATCACAAAAGATAATTTGCAGCTTTTATCTGATTATTTTCAATGGGTATCGGCACTGGAAAGCACCAAACAATCTCAACATAGTCAATCTGTTTTAGCACTATTTCGGGATGTCGAGCGCCGCGCGGTGGCAGCGAGCCTAGATGCTTGCCCACAAATTCTCTCTATTGCTCTCGCAGCTTTGCCGGATAATCTAACGCTAGATTGGCAAAGAGAACTCTGTATTTGGATCACAAAATATCATATTGAAAAATTAGAATTTTCTGCCTTACTACAGCTGTTTAAAATGCATCCATCCAGTAGCCAAAATGCCTTTTCAAATCGATGCTGCATCACAACACTGACTAATCATCTCGAAGGCACAGAGAAAGAACGTCAATTAAATTGGGTCATTCAAAACTGTGCTGTCTTTTCTAGCGAGCCACTAGTCACGTTAAATATTTTTGGATCACCGATACGTAAATATCTTACCTCTGACACTGTTAAAAGGGTTTCTACCGCTTTCTGTCAGCATTTAACTATTCCAAAAAACCCCAAAGTGGATTTTCTGTTTTTACTGAATGTGATTGTTTTTATGGAGCAATTATCTAGCAAAGCCGAGGCTTTGAAAAAAAAACAATCCGAAGAATATTTGCAAATGCCCGATCCAAGTATGTCTTCCGATTTTCAACCTGTTTCTGCATTCACCGCTGAAAATCTCCAGGAACTCCATTATCTCCAAAGATTGCTAAATAATTTGATTAGGGCTTTTCAATCTAGATTGAAAACCGTAGATGCTTCATTACAAATACTTGTTCAAGGTATTGCACAAGAAATGTCTTTTGAAGAAAGAGAAGACATTCTTCCAAAAGTCGAGTCAGCTTATTTTCAAGCAGAACGCCAAAAAGACTCTAGAAAGCTACAATATGAACAAATTTATAACTGGATGAGAAAGATTCACGCCAAAGACATTCATGAGCGATTACGCCCATTAATTCCTGACTGCATTCTCTCCGATCAAGAGGCATTAAAACGCCATCAAGATACTTTTTTAACATTATATAGTTCATCACCTTTGGCATTTCTAGTCCCTCAATTTAATCGATTAGACTGCCTCAATATTATTGTATACCGTAGTTTATCAGCCGCGCCTGCTGAGTTAAAACTACCCTTAGAAGAGTTAAAACTGCAGATAGAGAAAGATCTTAAAATCTCATCAGAAAAAAGAAAAAAGATTCATGATTATCTCGTGTTTATTGTAAAATCAGATCCTAGAAATTATTGCAATGATGCATTGCGTTTATGCTATCTTTTATACGCTGAGCATGGATGGTCGGCCCAATATATTGATACGCTGTGGATAAATTTTTTTCCAGCAAGGCTCAATCATAGTCTCTTAGATGGCTGTGGTCATTTTTATTTTGCAAAAATTCTGATCCGGGGTGAGGAAAAAAGAGAAATTATTCCATTACAGTTTTCTCAAAAAACGCTTGTTACGATTGGCTCGTCGCAAGTTTGGCAATATGTAAATCCTTGGTATCGCATGTTAGAAGTCGCTCTCTCTCACTTAAAACGAACAGACGTTAGGCATTATGCCGCCTATGACCCATCCCTGGCTGATCAAGTTCAGCAGAGAATGTCCTCCATGCCGCAATATCTCGACTTAGAAACCGGTGCATTATGGCATCAATCACTGGCCAAGCAAGTAGAGTCACACTTTCAACAACATCCTGAAATCCATACCAATCGCCGCTCTGCTACTGCAGTTGTTCCTGAGCCTGCGCCACCACCTGCAACATCCAATACAGATGCGCATGCTCTCGGATTTTCTGTGATTGAGGCCCCCAAACAGTCGACACAATATTTTAGCCGACCGAGAAGTCAGACTATGCAGCCCAAAGTCCCCCCTAAACAACATACTCCTTCACCCCTGATTCCTAAACCCGCAACGCCTCCACGCGAAATTGTTATTGATACCAGTGATGATCTCATGGCGCTTGCTGAGCAATCTATCTGTCAACATGCAGCACGAAACGCAGACAAGCAGGAGGCAGATTTCATGGCATTACTTATGCAGAGCCCTCCAATACTAACTACATTTCACCAGCAGCAATCTCTGGAAGACATCAGGGCGCACTATGAGGAAGGAGAAGTGGATGCACTGGTTGCGTTAGAAGCCAGTGACGATGGAGAGTTTTTCAGCCTAAGTCACAGCCACTGAATTAAGCTGCTTTGTAAGCATTAAAAACGATTAGGCTTCTTTTTTTTGTGATCTTAAAATTAGCGCACCAACTGCCTCATAAGGTGTGATGCGATCTTCTAAAATAGCATGGATCTGTTCACAAATCGGCATGTCTACACCATGCTGTTTTGCTAAATTGACGATCAAGTGAGTATTTTTGATGCCCTCTACTACTTGGCCAATGTTAGCGATGGCATTATTCATCGTCATGCCCTGTCCTAGCATTAAACCAAATCGACGGTTGCGTGATTGATCATCAGTACAACTGAGCACCAAATCCCCTAAACCAGATAACCCCATGAACGTTTCTGATTTTGCGCCTAACGCCGCACCTAATCTGCGCATTTCTGATAATCCGCGCGCAATCAATGCACACCGCGTATTGGCACCATTACCTAAACCATCGGCAATACCAACCCCAATGGCAATGATGTTTTTTACGATCCCACCTAATTGTACGCCAACGAAATCATTGGTAGTGTATAGCCTAAAACTAGGACCGTGAAACCGAGTGATTAAATCTTGCTCCCATTGCGCATCATTCACTGCCAAGGTTACCGCAGTCGGAATACGCTGCGCGACTTCTACGGCAAAGCTAGGGCCGGACAAAACGGCCATCTGCACGTTTGGCAGAGTGTTCTGGATCATCATATGAAAGAAATCGCCTGTACTGGGCGCTAATCCTTTAGTAACCCAAATTAAACGCCAAGGGCGATCTTGATCAATCTGTTTGATTTTATCTAAAGTGTCTTGAAACGCATGGCTCGGTATGGCCAACAGCACATCTCTTGCGACAGTTAATGCTTCCTTCAAAGAAGCCGTTGCAGTCAGTGTGTCAGGAAATGGAAATCCTGGAATGTAGCGTTTGTTTTCTTTCTGCTTAAGCAAAGCATGAACATGCTGTGGGTTGTGCCCCCACAGCAACACGTCGTTTCCATTTTGCGCCAAGTGCAAAGCCAATGCCGTTCCCCAGGAACCAGCTCCCAACACTGCAATGGGTCCCAACATGCCTTGTCTCCCTTTTAAGCAACTGTTTCTTCTTCGACTGGTTCTTGCTGTTGTTGTGCCTGTAAATGTTCACGATATAACGCCTCAAAGTTCACAGGCGCCAACACGAGTTGTGGGAAGCCACCCTTTGTGATTAAAGCAGAAATCGCTTCACGGCCATAAGGGTAAAGGATATTAGGGCAAATACTACCTAACAAATGTTGTAGCTGATCTTTTTCAAAACCATAAATCGTAAAAATACCGGCCTGGTGCACTTCAGCTAAGAATGCCACTTTTTCTTCCAGCTTTACGGTGACGGTTAAAGTCAAAACCACTTCAAAATACTGTTTATCGATCTCTGCCACTTTAGTTTGCATATCAATGTGAACATCAGGCTTCCACTCTAATTTAAAAACTTCTGGCGAGTGTGGTGTTTCAAAGGAGGTATCTTTGATATAAACTTTTTGAATATTAAAAATAGGACCTGGACTCTCTGTGTGGACAGTATTACCGCTATTCATCATTATTCTCTCACTTATTCCATCAATAATGTTGTTAATTCGCCTGTTTGATCCAGGCGATACAAATCATCACACCCGCCTTGGCTTTTTTCATTGATAAAAATTTGGGGCACAGTATGCCGCCCACTTCTGGCTTCCATCTGACGCCGTAATGCCGGATTGTGATCCACCGGAATTTCAGTGTATGCAACCCCTTTTTGATCAAGCAAGGACTTCGCTCGAATACAGAATGGACAAGATTGTGTAGTATAAATTTCGACCTTAGGCATAAGATGTCTCTCTAACTATGCAAAGGCAATGCTGCCTGAACCCAAGTCCCGATTCCTCCAGCCAATAGCTGGACTGGCCGGTCCTGTTGCTTTGCTAAAGCAGCTCCTTTTTTGGCACTCACTGATCCTAGTTGGCAAACTAATATAATAGGGCCTTGTGGATGTTTTTTTAAGAGTGCGTCGATTTTTTCATCCCATTGCGCAACTGGTATATTCACTGCACCTAAAATGTGGCCCTTTTGGTAGCCAGCTTGATCCCGTAAATCAATCACCAACGCCTGGTCATGATTCAAGGCCAAAACTAGCTCTTGGGCAGACAGGTGTTTTAACCCAAATTGTCTAAAGCGAAACTCAACCACACCAATCAGAATGGCAGTTAAGCACACCAGTCCAGAAAGCGCCCAATGGTTAATTAAAAAAGTGGTAATGTCGTTCATATTCTCCCCCAATACGCTCGCATTATATACTGATTATCTGCTTCAATGCGAGCTAACGGCTCTTACTAACTCCCTTGAGAATGCTTATGATACACTGGGGCCGCGGATTTTGAGTGCATCCGCACCGAACAAGTTACAAAACCCCAGATCGAGGTTTTAAAGTGGGAAGGACGCGCTCTATATTTGAGGCCATTTGGCTCAGGGAGCCACTCAAAGCGCTCACATGCTGTGGAGCATCGAGCCCCCTTACCAAACCCTAGGTTATGATTTTAGGATACGCATTATGCAGCAACTACCAATGGTTTTATTGATTTTAGATGGCTGGGGCGTACGCACAGACAACGAATATAACGCCATCAATCAAGCGCAGACACCCAACTGGGATCGCTTGTGGCAGTATGCACCGCACACCACCCTACTTGCCTGTGGGGAGGATGTCGGTCTATTAGCTGGCCAGATGGGAAACTCCGAGGTTGGTCATCTAAATATCGGAGCAGGGCGCATTATCTATCAAGACAGTGCGCGTATCTCAAAGTCTATCCAAGAAGGTGACTTTTTTAGCAATCCCACTTTTATTGCCTGCTGTCAAAACTTAAAACAGTCAGGACGTACTTTGCATCTCCTGGGGCTTGTTTCAGATGGGGGTGTCCATAGTTTTAATCATCATTTGTATGCACTCATTGATCTTGCTTGCCAACAACAAGTCCCTAATATTTTAATTCATGCTTTCTTGGATGGCCGAGATACTCCTCCAAAAAGCGCGACCCAATTTTTGTCTGATTTAAGTGCCTATATCGCTAATAAACCCCACTGTAAAATTGCCTCCATCATGGGCCGATTTTATGCCATGGATAGAGACAAACGCTGGGACAGAACACAAGCAGCGTATGAGTGCATGGTATACAATACTAGCAATTACACTGCGAAAGATGCCCTTTCAGGCTTAACCGCCGCGTATGCCCGAAATGAATCGGATGAGTTCGTAGCGCCCACTTTATTACCCTCTGCAAAACCAATCCAAGATGGGGATGCTGTATTATTTTTTAATTTTCGATCGGATCGGGCGCGCCAGCTGAGTTATGCATTGACTCAAGCAGATTTTAAGGGATTTACTCGAAGACATGTTCCACAGCTCAGCCATTTTATCAGCATGACACAATACGCAGATGACCTGTCTGCACAGGTTGCATTTGGCCCGCAAACTGTAAAAAACACTTTGGGAGAGTATCTGAGTCAACAACAGCTGAAGCAGTTCCGTATCGCAGAAACTGAAAAATATGCACACGTCACTTTCTTCTTTAATGGCGGACAAGAAACTCCGTTTCCATCAGAAGATCGCCAACTCATTCCTTCCCCTGCAGTGAAAACGTACGACCTCAAACCAGAGATGAGCGTCAATGAAGTAGTCTCTACACTGATCAACGCCATCGAATCAAAGCAATATGCTGTTTTGATTTGTAACATTGCCAATGCTGATATGGTAGGCCATACAGGCAATCTAGAGGCCGCTAAGCAAGCCGTTGAAGCCATTGATCAAAATCTGGGCAAGTTATTACAATGCATTCAGCAACACCAAGGTCAGCTACTCATCACGGCTGATCATGGCAATGCAGAATGCATGTTTGATGAGCAGCATCAGCAACCCCACACAGCACATACCTTAGAGCCTGTGCCTTTCATCTATGTGGGGCCTAAACGGGTTCACTTCCATGCAACAGGACGACTCGCTGATGTAGCCCCCACGCTGTTAACACTTTTAGATCTCCCCATTCCTCTTGAAATGACAGGCAGTGTGTTAGTGTCATGCGGTTAAAATTTCACTCCCTCCTTCTGATTATTTCTTCATTGCCACCCTTTGTCTTTGCTGGTGATGAGTTAAGCCAGGCGCAAAAACAATGGAAAGCAACCCAGCAAAAAATTACTCATGTCAGTCAAGAGCTCGCTAATTTGACAGACTCCATTTCTAGTTTAGAGAAAAAAGTAGAGCACAATGAAAAGTTGATTAATGATCGTTCGCAAACTTTGCACGCATTAAACCAGAAAATTCATACCAATGACGCAAAAATGGCAATGCTACAACAGGCATACCAGCTCAAGATTAAACAACAGCAAACGCACTATGATGACTTACAAGCACAACTTTTACTCTCGCTCAAAAGCATGCGACAAAATGACTTACAATTGCTGTTGAGTGATGTACCCCTCTCACAATATCAACGCCTGAAGCATTACCATCGTTTAATGACGCAAGCACAAATGCAAGCTATCGAATCCTTAAAAAGCCAACTCAACGAAGTATTGGCTCTACAACAAGAAATTACTGCACAACAAATTGTATTAACTCAGCAACGTGCTGATGCAACCGTCATTAAAAATAAACTCGAAGGTGATTACCAATCACACAAGACGGCAATTCTTGCTTATCGCAAAGCAGCCCAACAAAGCAATCAACAACTCTCTACGTATCAAAATCAATCAAAAGCACTAGCAAACTTGCTAGAGCAACTTAAGCAAGAACAATTGAAGAAAGAACAATTAAGACAAGAGAAACTAAAATTTGCACAAGCACAAAAAACAGAAAGAAAAACAGTGCAAAAGAAAATCACTCCAAAAACCTCTTCCCCGTTTTTAGCTAAAATTAACAACATGTCTTTAGTGCCTCCTCTTCCTAAAATTCACTGGAAGCAAACATTGACCACACTAGATACAGAAACCAAGCGACTTGCTGCTGCACAAGGCACACCTGTATATGCAGTCAAAGCAGGCAAAGTAATTTTTTCAAATTGGCTCAAAGGCCTGGGTTATTTACTCATTGTGGATCATGGCCAAGGATATATGAGTCTCTATGGCACCAACCAAACCCTATTAAAGTCTGTAGGCCAGACTGTCGCTGCAGGCGAACAGATTGCTCAGGTAGGAAATAGCGGCGGATTCTTAGAACCTGGCTTATACTTTGAATTAAGAAAAGATGGTCAGCCACTAAACTACGTTCAGGGCAATTGGGTCCTCGAGGAGTAGCGGCATAGGAGATTGGTATGAATATAGGGCATTCCTACGTCAAAATTTTGAGTACAGCACTGGTATTGATACCATGTGCTGTTTTTGCTGCAAAACAGCAAACGCCCCAAGACGCTGTTACCCCCCCATTACAAGCAGCAAAACAAGAACAATTACCTTTAGAAGACCTGCAACGCTTCACTACTGTCATTGAGCAAATTCGTAATTTTTATGTTAAACCTGCGGATGATAAAACATTATTCACGAATGCCATTCGCGGCATGTTGTCAGGACTCGATCCTCACTCCGCTTACTTAGATGAAGAAGAATTTAAAGATCTGCAAGTTTCCACCAGCGGGAAGTTTGGTGGTCTTGGTATTGAGGTCACGATGGAAGAGGGCTTTGTACGCATTATTAGCCCTATCGATGATACCCCTGCAGCTAAAGCAGACATCAAACCTGGAGACATCATCATTAAGATTGATGACGTACCAGTAAAGGGCATGACCTTACGCAAAGCAGTGGATGCCATGCGGGGAGAAAAGGGCACGCCGATTGATTTGACTTTGTTACGTAAAGGTTTAGATAAACCATTAAAAGTGACCTTGATCC
>JAHFQF010000102.1 GCA_023266435.1 Legionellales bacterium
TAATCCCCGCTAAAGCCATTATACAAGGGGATGTGACTGAGCCCGCAATCAGTGCAGCTAGTATCATTGCTAAGGTAGCACGTGATACAGAAATGATGCAGTTAGCGATACAGTATCCAGGCTATGGTCTTGAAAAGCATAAGGGTTATCCAACAGCTTACCATATCCAGCAATTGCAGCATTTAGGCGTCAGTGAGATTCATCGCCGTAGCTTTGCTCCTTGTCAAAAAGTGATAGACTGTGAAAAAGTATAAAATAGGACTGACGCAAAACGCGAGCTGCTTTGTTAAAAACTTGCATCTCATCATTTTACATAAGTCATGTAAAATTCCGAATTGGGGTTCAAAAGGTTAAATGCATAACATGAGCCAATTTGTCCATTTACATCTGCATTCTGAATACTCGCTGATAGACAGTACGGTGAGGCTGGATGCATTGGTATGCCGTGCTGCAGAGCAAGGTTATCATGCCGTCGCTGTCACAGACATTTGTAATCTTTTTGGACTGGTTAAGTTTTATAAATTAGCACTTTCAAAGAAAATCAAACCGATCATTGGGGCGGAAATTTGGTTAGCCTCCACACAAGCAGGCAAACCACCACAAAAAATTCTTTTATACTGTCTCAATAATCAAGGGTATTATCATTTAAGGCATCTGATTTCCTCAGGTTACTTAAACCCCGATCGTGAGCCTATTCCGCTTATTACGCAAGCCGCTTTAGAGCAACATGCAGAAGGGCTGTTAGCGATTTTAACGCCAACCACCGATCTGGCTTATTTATTAGAGGCTGGCGAAGAGGAGCCGATTCAAAAAACACTACAGACTTGGAAAAACATCTTCCCAAATAGATTATATTTGGGCATTAGTCGAGTCTGGGGTGAGAAGGACAATGAATACATTCAGGCATTAATTCCACGTGCAAACGCAATGTCTTGTCCCATTGTCGCGTTGAATGCGGTATGCTTTTTAAACCCCGAAGAATACCAAGCGCATCAAGCACGTGTCTGTATTTGTAATGGGATTACTCTGAACCAAGACAAACAATTAAACTATGCGCGAACACAATACTTTCGCTCTCCTGAAGAAATGCTCACTTTGTTTGCGGATTTGCCCAACGCTTTAAAAAACAGCGTAGAAATCGCAAAGCGCTGTACAGTCAGCCTAGACTTTGGAAAAAATTACCTACCGACTTTTGAAGTACCCCACAGCATGACCGAAGATGTCTTTTTAAGGCAATCTGCCATGCAAGGTTTGGTCGATCGTTTACAGCAGCTGTATCCCGGTGAAGCGTTAACCACTGAAATCGAAAAAACGTATTACGATCGTTTAAATCAAGAGCTGGATATGATCGTGAAAATGGGCTTTCCAGGGTATTTTTTGATTGTGGCAGACTTTATTTTATGGGCAAAAAATCATGATATCCCGGTTGGTCCTGGACGGGGATCGGGGGCAGGCTCTTTAGTGGCCTATAGTTTGAAAATTACTGATGTCGATCCCTTGGCGTATGATTTACTGTTTGAACGGTTTTTAAATCCTGAGCGGGTATCCATGCCTGACTTTGACGTGGACTTTTGCATGGATAATCGCGATAAAGTCATCGATTATGTCGCTAAGCGCTATGGTCGCCAAAATGTGTCCCAAATTGTCACTTTTGGTACGATGGCGGCTAAAGCCGTGGTGCGAGATGTCGGGCGCGTATTAGGGCACCCTTATGGTTTTGTAGATAAAATCGCTAAATTAATCCCATTTGAAATTGGGATCACTTTAAGTAAAGCCTTAGAGCAAGAAGAAGCTTTAAAAACCCGCTATAAAACTGAAGAAGAAGTGACGCTATTAATTGATTTGGCAAAACAATTAGAGGGTCTAACTCGCAATGTAGGGAAGCATGCAGGGGGGGTGGTGATTGCGCCTTCTGAGATCGCAGACTTTACACCGGTGTATTGTGAAAGTGGATCCAATCAAATTGTGAGTCAATTTGATAAAGATGATGTGGAAACCATAGGTCTGGTGAAGTTTGACTTTTTGGGACTGCGTACCTTGACCATCATTCATTGGGCGATGCAAACAGCCAATGCGCAGCGTAAACGGAATAATGAGCCACCTATCGAGATCAGTCATATTCCGATCAATGACAGTCAGACTTTTGAGTTACTGAAAGCCTGTAAAACGACTGCGGTATTTCAGCTAGAATCTCGAGGAATGAAAGATCTGATTCATCGCTTACAACCAGACGCTTTTGAAGAGATCATTGCATTAGTCGCCTTATTTAGACCTGGCCCGCTACAATCCGGGATGGTGGATGACTTTATCAATAGAAAACATGGGCGTGCACCTGTTGTGTATTCTCATCCAGCATTAGAGCCCATCTTAAAAAACACCTACGGGGTAATTTTATATCAAGAGCAAGTGATGCAAATCGCGCAGTCCTTGGCAGGTTATACCTTGGGTGGTGCAGATTTGTTACGTCGAGCCATGGGTAAAAAGAAACCTGAAGAAATGGCGCAGCAACGTGAAATTTTTGTGACGGGTGCAACTAAAAATGGGGTGGATTCTGATGTTGCAACGTCTATCTTTGATTTGATGGAAAAATTTGCAGGCTATGGTTTTAACAAATCACACTCTGCCGCCTATGCCCTTGTGTCTTATCAAACGGCTTGGTTAAAAACACATTACCCCAATGCCTTTATGGCCGCAGTGCTTTCGTCTGATATGAATAATACAGACAAAGTGGTTTTGTTTTTTGAGGATACAAAAAATTTAGGGTTATCAATTTTACCACCAGATATTAATCACAGCGATTATCATTTTATTGTGGATGACAATAATCAAAATATTCGTTATGGTCTCGGTGCCATTAAGGGTGCAGGAGAAGCGGCGATAGCCAGTATGGTTTTAGAGCGCAAACAGCACGGCCCTTTTACGGATTTGTTTGATTTTTGTAGACGATTAGATACGCGTAAAGTCAATCGGCGCGTCATGGAGGCGCTGATTAAAAGTGGGGCGATGGGTTGTTTTGGTGTGAATCGCGCTACTTTATTTGCAACTTTAACAGATGCTTTACATCAAGCAGAGCAGTGGACCAGTAACCAGCGCTCCGGTCAGAGAGATTTATTTGGAAATGATAATGCGCAACCTGCGGATTATCAGCATGTTGCAGATTGGCCTGAAGTCACACGACTCTTAGGTGAAAAAGAGACGTTGGGACTTTATCTTACTGGGCATCCTATTCATGCCTATCTGAAAGAAACCAAGAGATTCATTAAAATGCGTTTAAACGATCGTAATTATCGTGAAAACCAAGCGGTACGTGTGGCTGGTATTATTGTGCAGATGAGAGTAATGCTCTCTAAACGAGGCGATAAAATTGCATTTCTCACGTTAGATGATAATGAAGGCAAACTGGAGGTGGCGGTTTTTTCAGATTGCTATCAAAATTATCAAGAAAAAATAGTGAAAGATCAGTTCATCATTGTTGAAGGACAAATCTCTACTGATAAAATGACCCAGCAGCCCAAGTTAAAGGCAGATAAAATTTTAGGTCTAGAAGAGGCTAGGATGCAATATGCTACGCAAATTCATATTGTGGCCAGGCAAGCCTTTGATGTAAGAGCATTAGAAGAGTTATTAAATCAATATCCACCTGGCCACTGTCCCATCCAGATTGAATATCATACACAAGTAGCAAAAACCACCATTGCCCTCGATGAACGCTTTCAGCGCGCGCCCAACGCAATTTTTCTAGCCGATTTGAAAAAAACGCTGCCTAATTGCCAGATAGAGCTCGCTTATTAGAGGGAATAACCCTGTTTTTATCCCTTATGGGGTATAAAATTGATTTTACCCCGGATAGGGTATATATTAAACAAGCGCATCATTGTCTGAGGAGTTAACCACGATGTTAATTCGATCACCTAAAGAGCTTGCCTTATTTGTCATGAGTCAACGCAAAGCCTTGAAATTAAGCCAATCTGAGATGGGTGGCTTGGTAGGGCTACAGCAAAAGACAATTTCACTTTTTGAAAATAAGCCTGAAAATATCCAGCTAGATACGCTGTTTCGTATACTGTCAGCAGTTGAGTTAGATCTCAATATAGTATCAAAAAAGACATCTTCTACTGAAAGGCAGTGGACTGAAGAGTGGTAGTGATGAAAACGTCTACTCGAGTTTTAAGTATATTAATGAATGGTTTATTAGTAGGAAGATTAGAGAAAACCGCCCAAGGAGGCTTGACGTTTGCTTATGATCAGCGATGGTTAAAGACACCGGAAGCACGTCCTATATCATTGTCATTGCCCTTAGTCGATCAAGTATTTTCAGGAGATGTGGTTTATAATTTTTTTGATAATCTATTGCCAGATAATCAGCAAATTAGATCGCGTATACAAAGCAAATTTCAAATTTCCACGAATCAACCTTTTGATTTGCTTGCTAGCATTGGAAGAGATTGTGTTGGTGCGATACAGATTCTTGAGGGGGAAATACCAGATTTTAAAGCAGAGATCTGCTGTGAGCCATTAAATCACAAACAAATGGCTGCTATTTTGCGTGGTTATCAAAATTATCCGTTAGGGATGATGGATTCTAAAACTGAATTTAGAATTTCTATTGCAGGCGCACAAGAAAAAGCTGCATTTTTATATCATGACGGGCATTGGAATAGGCCTCTGCAATCCACACCAACCAGTCATATTTTTAAATTACCTATCGGGTATTTGCAGCAGCAAAATATGGACTTGTCTGATAGTTGTGAAAATGAATGGTTGTGCTCAAAAATCATAGAGGCTTTTGGGCTACCTGTCGCACCTTGTGAAATTCTGCATTTTGAAGAAGTAAAAATTTTATCTGTAGAAAGATTTGATCGAAAGAGATCTGCAGATAAAACTTGGATCATGCGGTTGCCACAAGAGGACATGTGTCAGGCGCTTGGTGTTTCTCCCAACTTGAAATATCAAGCAGAAGGGGGGCCAGGTATCCGTGAAATCATGCATTTATTACTTGGATCGGTGGATACTATCGCTGATCGCGATTTATTTTACCGTTCACAAGTCGTATTTTGGTTGCTAGCAGCAATTGATGGTCATGCGAAAAATTTCAGTATACTCATTGAGCCGGCAGGAAAATATCGCCTGACACCGTTGTATGATGTGATGTCAGCTTATCCTTTATTAAATAAAGGTCAATTACAAGTTCAGAAAATCAAAATGGCGATGGCATTAACAGGTAAAAATGTACACTATCATTGGCACTCAATGCAACTTAGATATTTTTTGGAAACAGCAAACAGGGTGAACTATGCAGTCAAACGAGCTGAGGCTATCCTAGAAGAAACGCTAGAAAAAGTGGACATAGTTATAGCGCGAGTCTCTCAGCAACTGCCCCGTGATTTTCCTAAGAACATTGCTCAACCAATTTTTGATGGTCTCAGAAACGCAAAAAATAAATTAAAACTAGAGAAGAATACCTAGAAAAGTGGAACGAGTATTACTCCTGACTCTCTTTTTCTATTGTAATTTCTGCTGGGTCAATTTGAATTCCTTGATCTTTGGCCGCATCAATGCCAAAAAGAAAGTGTGCGATTGGCATTTAAAAAGTCTGAGTCACTCATATTCAAAGTAGAAGCGACTATACCACCTACATTGACTTGGGCGGTACGACCAAAAAGGATACCATTGGGGTTGATGAGCATGATTTAATGAGGTGCTTTTCATGGTCCACTATTCGCTTAAATTGATCTTACAAAGACAAATCCTCTTTTTTCACCACGATGCCACGTAAAGATTCCACGCTCACACCTAAGCTTTCTTTGGCCGTTGCAATTCCTAAAAGGATCATGCGTTGTTGATTTGTATTGACAAAGAAGGTTTCAGGCATGCTGATTACAAGTAATCCATCTTTAGTCACACTGACAGTCATAACCATGGATTTACCATCGGATAAATTAATGTTAGAAGTGACTTGTTTGTGTGCTTGAATATCTCCAAATGCGATGTTTTGTTTAGGTGCATTAGCGGGAGACACCGTAAAGCGATTACCCTGATCAGATATTTTGACTGCATTCTGTGACGAAAAACCAGCGGCTTCTGCTTGATACACCGGTAGAGCGCTGCTACTTACTGTCGGTGTTTGTTGATTACTGCTGTTAGATAAATTCAAGCTCAATTGATTGCCTTGGCTACTATAACTAATAGGCGTCGTAGAGCCAGGTGTGACTAACTGCATACGCGTTGTGGAGGTGTTTGTGACTAACGTGTTGTTGCTGAACTCTATGATGGTACTTGAGCCTGCTCCGGGCACAATGCGTGGGGAAGCAATTGTATTGTCTGTTTGTGGTGTAGAAGAGTTTTCTGTATTGCTTGTACCATTGGTGCCGGACTGAACTCCACTGGTAGTGGCAGTCACATCTGGAGTCACAACCAATTCATTGATAGAATTCATATCGTCTTGAAATTGATAACCAATGGCGCTACTTAAGCCACTCATATAGGCAACAGTATGCGCTCCTACGCCGTACAGACCCGAGGTACTACTGGTTCCATCGACTCCAAATAATGCAGTACCAGAAATGTCTGCAATGGTGCTTGTATCCCCGTCAATGAATCCTGTTGTATAACTGGCTGTATAAGCAAGCGGGATATGGCCAGCCGTGATGGTTTGAGGATTAGCAGGTGCCACACTGATGACGGGTGCGATACTATAAAGGAACCAA
Organism: Legionellales bacterium; assembly: GCA_023266435.1. Classification (GTDB taxonomy): domain Bacteria; phylum Pseudomonadota; class Gammaproteobacteria; order Berkiellales; family Berkiellaceae; genus JAHFQF01. The sequence goes on from JAHFQF010000102.1 coordinate 6,708, forward strand.
TTACCACTGCTTGCGTAAGCAGGTGTGGAGCCTGCAACGTAAGCCTGATTATAATGTTTACTGTAGCTGGTCATGCCTTCGGTAGTGCTGACGGGAGTAGTGGAATAAACAAGATATCTCCCGGTGGTGAAACCGATACCGCTATTGCTGGCGTTGCTATTGATAAAGTTTCTACCGGCAGCCAATACAATGTTACCCAAGGTGCTTATGACTGCTTGATTCAGCGTTAAATCAGAATCGGAACCATTGGCTTCTAGGGTAGTTGCGCCTGTGGTGCGGACGCCCTGGACTCCAGCCACGGCAGCAACTTGTAAGCTGCCACTGTTTTTAAAGTTGATTGAGGCAGCGTTCGCGGCAATAGTATTAACGCTATTGGCAGAAGCTGTATTCAGTGTGTAAGTAGTATTCGAGCCATTTAATAACAAGCCAGTAGGTGTTGTGATGTTGCCGTCACCGCTAACTGTGTAACCACTACCACCCGTGAGTGTGATAGTATCGATGGCTGTTAAAGCAGCATCTAAGGTAATGTTGCCTCCACTCACTAAAGTGAGTGCATCATTGACCGTGGTGTTTCCACCCAAAGTAATAGCGCCCGCTGTACTGTGACCAACCGTAATGCCGGAGAAGCCATCAGTGATATCAGATGAGAAGAGCGCTGCGGGTAAACTCAGCGTACCTGTGCCGCCGGCAAGGCCAATGGTGGTGCTGGTGGCGCGAGGAAGTAATGAGAGGCTGCCTGTACTGGTTAATGCGCTGCCAGACGTTCTATCAAAAGTATTCATGTTTAAAGTAATGTTGCCGCTAGTAGTTGTCACGTCAGTGCTGGCTGCGCTGCCGAGCTTTGAGGTGCTGCCTAATTGAATGTCATAAGGAGTAGTAGCACTGGCATTACCACTGGTGCCTGTGAGAGAGAGACTGCCAGTTGATAAAATATTGCCATTATTGTAAATGCCCAATGCGCTTGCAGTAGAGCTACCGCCATAACCAGTAATGGTGAGTCCACCACCGCTGGCTGTGGTTTGAATTGTACCCGTATTGAATACGCCGGCTGCACGGGTTGATGTACCTAAAGTGGCGCCGCGCGCATCGCCAACGAGCGTGATTGCGCTACTGGTAGTGTTGGCAGAAGTGATTTTGATTGCAGTACTGTTTGTGCTGCCACCTACTGTGCCAATGCGAATGCCATCACTATAATCAGTACCGGCATCTGCATTTAAATAGCTCATGCCGGTCATACTAATTGTGCCAGTACCACTGTTTACTGTAGTTACAGTTGCGCCTCCAGCACTGGACATGCCCACTACAATACCATGGCCAATTACACCAAGCGCATTTGTATCATTAATGGCAGCGCCCCCTTTGCCACGCATAGTGATGTTACCACCATTGGTTGTAATTGTAGTACTATAAAGTG
>JAHFQF010000103.1 GCA_023266435.1 Legionellales bacterium
GATCTGACATAAAACGTACACCCAGAGTCTTCAACGACCTCATCAACAATGGCGCTGAGGTTTTTTCTGCCATTCAAAAAAAATACAACTTACAGTCTTCTGAAATAGGGCTGTATGGAGCCTCTTTGGGCGGCGCAATCGCCACTCAAGTGGCCTCGCGCTTTTATAAAACCAAAGAAAATTGTCCGCATTTGCTAGTAGATCGCTCTTTTTCAAGTATAGCGTCAGTCATTGTTGGATGGATATTGCCCAATAAACCGCGCAGCCTTGCTCAGCTGGCCTTATTTGCGTTAGTGCAAATTCCGCTAGCAATGATAGCCTACGCAATCGTCAAACCATTGTTGTTGCTTACAGGGTGGGAGGCACACACAGGTCTTTATTATGCTCACCTACCCCAATCTCGTAAGCATTATTTATTTGTTCGCACTAACAAAGCAGATCGAAAAGCAGGTGATTATCGTGGGGACGGTATTATTACTCGTCTGGCTTCTTTAGACAGCTCGATCTTTCAGGTGGTCCCTCGTCTCATGCGAAAGTATTGGACCAAATGGTTTGGAACTCAAAAAGAATATGCAATACTAAAAAGTGCACGAGCTTCTCACAAAATCATTATAAGTAAGTCAAACCTGGAGCAGCTGGCACCACTTGAGTTAAAAATTAAACTCAATTCGCAGCCTAGTTTGCACGATTTTATGCTGCACAATCTGCCGTTAACCTATTGCCATGACCACAGCACATCTGGCAAGCAGAGTCGCTATGGCGATGCAATTTTAACAGATTGGATTCAGCACAACAGGCCAATACCCACATGATAGGATTTAAACACTCTCATGCTCAGCTGGCAGCTCTTCTACTCTAGACTTGAGTTTAGTGCCCGCATGAAAGGCAACAACAGTGCGAGCTTCAATAGCAGCCTCTTCACCTGTTTTTGGATTGCGGCCAGGACGCTCTTTTTTCTTACGGACGCTAAAATTTCCGAAACCAGAAATCTTAACGTCCTCACCTTGCGCTAATGCTTCAGCAATGGTTTCAAACACGCCTTCCACAAAAATTTTTGCATCTGCAATGTCAATTTTTGTGCGATAGGCAACGCTTTCGCTCAATTCCATTTTAGTTAATGTGGTCATGCCCCTTCCCTTAAAACAGCCTGGTGCTCGCGATACAATGCTTGAACGATTCGTTCAATACAGGTATTCACCTCTTCATCTATCAACGTTTTGGTTTTATCAGACAAAGTCAGTGCCAATGCCACGCTCTTTTTATTAGCTGGCATATGAGTACCTTGATACACATCAAAGACGGCACAATCTGAAAGCAACGGACCCGCTTGTGTTTGAATTTCTTGGACCAATACAGAAACAGGCAACGCTCTGTCTACGATAAAAGCCAAATCTCGGCGAATCATCGGAAAACGCCCAACGGACTGATACTGTGGCAGAGCAACCAGGGGAATACGGTGCAGCTCGATTTCAAATGCATAGGCTGGTCCTGGAATTTCGAGTGTCTTCAAGATGGCTGGATGAATCGCCCCCAGCTGACCAATGACGGCTTCATCACAGACAATTTCTGCTGCCTGATAAGGATGCAGTGCTGTGTGTGTACAAGGCTCAAAGCGAATACGTGCTTTATCTCCTAAGCTCAGTAATGCTTCCACATCGCCTTTGATATCATAAAAATCTACTTCTCGAGATGTGTCAGCCCAATTCAGTGCAAACCGCTTACCAACTATCAACCCTGCAATCATAGGAATTTGTTCTAATGTTTTACCTGGGATAAACTTTAATCCCATTTCAAATATTGCCAAATCCTGCTGCTGTCGATTACAGTTATATTGCGCTGTTTGTAATAATCCTGCCCACAGCGTAGTGCGCATCATAGACATTTCACTTGAAATTGGATTACTGATTTCCAGAGGGGCAACCTGTGGTGCAAGTAATTTTTGGATACTAGGCGAAACAAAGCTATAAGTAATGACTTCACTATAGCCTCTGTCTAAGAGTAAATTTTTAATGCGTTTACTCGTAATTTGTTGCTCTGATTGTTTAGAAAGTTGAAAAATAGAAGGCAAATGGGTATGCGGTAAACGATCATATCCTACTAAACGCCCTACTTCTTCAATTAAGTCCACTTCAATTTGAATGTCTGAACGCCAGCTAGGCACAGTCACTTGCCAACCTGCTGCGTTCTCAGATAATTGACAACCTAATTGTTGCAATAAAGAAGCAACTTTAGATGCTGCGACTTCTAATCCTAAAACAGCTTGAATACGCGCGTGACGTAACACAATTGAACGTAGCGGCACTGATTGTCTGCACTCAATCAATGGACCTGCTTCACCGCCACAGATTTCTAAAATTAATTGGGTGGCACGCTCCATTGCTTCACGTGCTAACAAAGGATCAACTCCACGCTCATACCGATAGGCTGCATCACTGGCAATGCCTAATTGACGTGCTTTTTTGGCAATCACAGCGGGTAAAAAGTAGGCGCTTTCTAAAAATACACTGCTCGTTTTTTCAGAAACCGCAGACTCTGCTCCACCCATAATACCTGCTAGTGCAATCGGGCCTGTGTCATCCGCAATCACAAGAGAGGCGGCATCTAGCTCAACCTGCTGCTCATCTAATAAAGTAATCTTCTCATCGGCTTTGGAAAAACGTATGCACACATCGCCCTGCAAGGTTGCATTATCAAAAGCGTGCATGGGTTGCCCCAACTCCATCATGACATAGTTTAAGCAATCGACTACCGGATGGATGCACTTAGCGCCTTGCTTGTTCAAGCGATCGGCGATGTATTGTGGTGTGATAGCATGCAAGCGCAACTTATCAATGCACCGACCAATATATTGTGAGCAAGCTTCCGCTGCGACAATGTTGATTGCACGTGTTGCAGTGCTGTTTGGTTTAACCGCAGCAATTGTGTTGGGCTGATATTGTCCTCCACACACCACACTGATTTCGCGTGCTAATCCTTTAATACTCAGGCAATCCCCGCGATTGGGTGTAAAATCAATTGCAATGACTTTGTCTGCTGCTTCTGTTGTGATGCCATCACTTTCTAAGCCACACAAAGTAAGCTTCTCAGCGATTGCCTCTAAGGGATCGCTCACCTTGACCCACTCACGTAACCATTGTTCACTGAATTGCATGCTCGATCCTATAAATGAGTAAATTGAGAAATCATGCGTAAATCATTTTCATAAAACGCACGCAAGTCATCGACTTGATAACGTAACATTGCGAGTCGCTCTAATCCTAAACCAAAGGCAAATCCGTTAAATTTTTCAGGATCAATGTTGCCTGCCTTTAGCACGTTCGGGTGTACCATGCCACAACCTAACACTTCAAGCCAACCTGTATGACTACAAATGCGGCACCCCTTACCTTGACAACGCACACACGTAATGTCTACTTCAGCAGAGGGCTCTGTGAAAGGAAAATAGGATGCACGAAAGCGAATATCTAATGATTTTTCAAAATAATATTGCATCAGTTCATGCAACAAGCTTTTTAAATCCGCCATCGTAAGATTAGGACTGATCACTAAGCCTTCGACTTGATGAAACATGGGGGTATGTGTTACATCCGAATCACACCGATAGACACGCCCAGGTGCTATCATCTTAAAAGGGGGTTCATGGGTTTCCATATAGCGAATTTGCGTCGGAGACGTATGGGTGCGCAACAGCGAACCATCTCCAAAATAAAACGTATCTGCCATGGCTTTGGCCGGATGATGCGCCGGAACATTTAAGGCTTCAAAATTATAATAATCACTTTCAACTTCGGGGCCTTCTGCAATTTCAAAGCCTAGCTTTAAAAAGAACTCTTCGATGCGCTCACGCGCTTTACTGATGGGATGCAAATGACCGATACGTGTATTACGACCTGGTAAAGTCACATCTATAGACTCATTTACTAATTTTTGAGCCAGCTGCGCTTGCTCGAGTACAGCCTGCTTTTGCTCCAAAGCGTTTTCAAGAGCAGCCTTAGCTGTGTTAATTACTTGGCCCACTTGTTTACGATCGTCAGGGGTCAGATCTCGCATTTGTTTGAAAAACTCTGTTAGCTCGCCTTTTTTACCTAAGACTTGCACGCGGATTGCACCCAGTTGCTGAATGGAGCCGGCACCTTGAATCGCAATCAGCGCCCGCTGTTCGATTTGCTTAATTGCTTCCATGAAAAAACCCTTTCAAAAAATAAGGGGGGATAACTCCCCCCTTATTATTGTACGTAACTTCAAACAACTTGTTAAGCGACTTTGCACACTGATTGTGATGCGGCTAATGCTTTTTTAGAGCGGTCAGCAATTGCAACAAAAGCTTGATAATCATGTACAGCCAAGTCAGCAAGAATTTTACGATCGATTTCGATCGAAGCATGCTTTAGACCGGCCATGAACTGGCTGTAAGTGCTGCCTGTCATACGTGCTGCCGCGTTAATACGCGCAATCCATAGGCGACGGAACATACGCTTACGTTGACGACGGTCACGGTAGGCATATTGACCTGCTTTAAATACAGCTTGTAATGCAACTTTATAGGTACGACTACGTGCACCGTAGTAACCTTTAGCTGCCTTCATTACTTTTTTGTGACGTTTATGGGTCGTCACACCACGTTTTACGCGAGCCATGTGTTATGCCCCCTGCAACATACGAGCAATCATTACTTGGTTTGGCTTTGAAGCCACCCCATCTTTGCGTCCTTGGCGTACTTGCTTAGCACTACGCTTAGTCCGGATATGATTACGATTTGCATGACGAAAACGCACTTTACCAGAGGCAGTGAGCTTGAAACGCTTTGCTGCACCCCGATGAGTCTTGAGCTTATATTTTTTGACTTTTACTTTAGCCATTTAATCTACTCCGCATTGTTACTATCAATGAATGCTCAAATCTATATATTCAAAGCAAACGCGCCTAACGCACGCTTGAGAAGAATATCAATTAAGCATCCTCACCCACGCTAGGTGTTGGTTTGTTTTGAGCAGCACCCGCCATCGTCGCAAGTTTGCGCGGGGCAAGTGTCATGATTAATTGGCGACCTTCCATTTTGGCGCGTTGTTCAATCACGCCCACTTCACCCACGTCTTTCTCGATACGATCAAGTAGACGCTCGCCTAAATCATGATGGGAAATTTCACGGCCACGGAACCTGACGGTTACCTTGACCTTATCTCCATGCTCTAGGAAGCCCAGCAGGTTGCGTAGTTTTACCCGATAGTCTCCCTCATCCGTTACAGGGCGAAGTTTAATTTCTTTGACTTTAAATGGTTTTGGCTTTTTCGTCGTTTTCTTTTTCAAAAACTTGAATTTGCCAAAATTCATAATTTGTACCACTGGTGGTTCTGCATTGGGAGAAACTTCTACTAAGTCTAATCCCAATGCCTTGGCCTGGCTCAATGCCTCTTCGATAGACATAAGGCCTGGTTTCACTTCATTTGCTTTATCACCCGCTAAGTCACCTTTGGATTCAACCAGGCGAACTTGACGAGCGGTAATCTGTTCATTCATACGATGCAGTTTTGATGCTGGGCTAATAGCCAATCGTGTATTCCTCTTAAATTTGTTTGTTAACTATACAATTATGAGGCAATAAACTAAAATACTGCCTCTTAAGCATATCCACGGATTCTAAAGCGTCTTGGCCTATTTCTCAAGTCAGTTATTGCTCTGATCCCTGTTTTTTTCAAAAATCCCCTCTCCAGCCGTGCATATTAGCCCATAATATCCACTTTAAGCACTTAAATTAGCCAATAAACTAAGTTAACTACCGAGTTTTAGGTTTTGAGCCCAAAAATTCATCCAACTGTTTACAGTGGCTCAATACATTCTCTAGGCCTTGCTGTTGCAGTATTTCGAAGCCAACAATGATCTCAGCCGCTTTAGGATCGCTGAGTACGCCTCGCGAAATACTGATATCCAGTTCTTTATTTGCCCGTGGATTTTTTTGTGCTGCTTCTGCAATCCTTATAGTTTTTTGCATACTCGTATGTAGTAATTGTCTGGATTTTGAGTTGGTTTTTTCTTCCTGACTAGCAAAATCTTGCGATATGCGGCCTATCAGCTGATAAGTGATAAAATCTGTTGCAAAGCTATCTTGTGCTTTTTGATAGGCTGGATTTTGCGCATAAAAATGGTTGTAAATTTGACGTGGTGTCAAAGTAATCACATCTTGCTCTAGCTGCGCTTGGCACTGCGCACGCAAATACTCAATACGCTCGATTTGGGCTGCAACTTGCTTTGCATTAAATCCATTTTTTTCAGAGGTCGCCCGATGATAGCGAGATATGGCATCAACATCTAAACACGCTAATAAACGCACCAAGGTATCACGACTAAATGGCTGCTTAGCTTGCGGTAAAGCAAGCAGCGCAGAACTAAAAGCCACTACGCCTTCTAATGTTTTGTATTCATATTGTAAATCACAGATTACCCCTGTTTGCACATTTTGCTTGCCACGCACTGCGATTGGCAAAGGGCGATTTCTTGAAATATTACTTTCTGGCATAATTTCTTCAAAATCAATCAAAGACACATCATAGCAATTATGGCCATGACGTTTTACTAACAGAATATTACCAAAATTATTATCCAAATCACCCAGAACAAATGCCTTAATTACTGATAATTGGTATGAAGTCTTATCAATCTGGCGTAATGCTCGCAAAGACTGCTGACCCTCCCAATCTAGTTCTGAGTCAAATGTCAGCGGCAAATCCTGCATAGCGACCAAATCCATGCTAGAAATTTCTAAAATTTCTGCCTGTTTTATCAGGCCGAGCTCTCCTTGCGCCATTTGACTCACTTTGGTTTGGAGCGCCGCTTGATACGCTCGGAGAGGCCCTGTTTGAATCCGAGCAAAATGGTCACTCGCTGTAGCGCTCTCTTGTACGAATTCTTGCACTAACACGACATCAGAAGTATGACCATTGGGTTTAATTTGGCGTTTTATTTTGCGTTGCGTGTATTGCTGTGTTTTTTGAAAAACAGCACGCCCATCTTTCTCAGGTTTCTCTGGATCTACCGCTGTTAATGGTTCAAATACTGACTCTACTGGTTCCGCTGCAACCAAGTGCCCTACCGTGGTTTTCAAAGTAGGCAATCCTAGGATTTCTGACATTTCCCGAGCTGCCAACTCATGTTTTAAGGCTTGTTTATCAGCGATAGGTTTAACAACCAATTTTTGATCCAGAATGTATACTTCATTACGCGTGAAACCTCCAAGCGGCTGAATTGGATCTCGTTCAGAAGCTTGAGCAACGAAGACTTCCTTTTTCTGCTCTTGAAAGGCAATAGCAGCCTCAAGCTCCGCCTGTAAACCAAAGCCTGCCTGCTTAAATGCAGCTTTCCATTCAGCAATAGAGGTCACATCTAGGCGCAACAGTGCGATAGCTCTCGCTAAACGACTATTTAGAGCAACAGGAACGGGATCTGTTTTAGCTTGCAGTATTTGCTTCAGTGCCTCAAAAGAATACTCGAGTGCTGGGTCCACTTTTGCTGCCTTCAATGAAGCATTATCACGAGCTAATGCATCTAATAACTCCAATCGTAGCGTAGAATCATCTTTTTCAGCTACAGCTATCTGTTTCTGCACAACTTCTATCTCAGCTTGCGTCCACTTGTGTGCTGCTGCCCTTTCTTTTTTAGCAGGCTCTTCCTTAGGTGTTTGATTTTTCTTACTTAAGAGTTTAACAAAAAAATCTTTGATTTTAGGCACGATTTTAATACACACTGCGATAGTGAATGCCGAGGCCGCTAAAACAGCCAAGGTAATTAGGGTTGGAATAGTAGCGAATATCAACCCAACAATAGCAGCAATAATGAAAAATGGGACTAATCTTAACCCAATCATGGCCACTATAAACAACGCCCTTCTGATTTTTCTCCAACCAGTTTGCATTGATTTCTGTTGACTAGGCATAGTTTCTCCATTTTATAATAGTGAGCAAAAGTGTCCGAATATTACAGCTTTCACAGCAAAAAGCAAGAAATTCAACCAGTGTTGACTCTCGGGGGACAATCAAGGCTAGGTTAAGTGTTTAAAGTATTACGCGCATCTGCAAGAT
>JAHFQF010000104.1 GCA_023266435.1 Legionellales bacterium
TGCGAGAAACCATTGCCAACACACCTTGCCTAACACGCGGACATGCGCTGACTGTTACAACCAGCATTGGCATCACCACTTTACGTGAAAAAGACAGTATTGAGCATTTTATTAGTCGATCTGATGAAGCCATGTATCAGGCCAAAGAGCAAGGCAAAAATTGCTGTATTTTCATCGCTTAATCTAGAGCCTGCACAGGTACGAATACATACTCTCCGGGTGGCAAGTCTTCTGGTAACTCATAAGGACCGTATTGAATTCGAATTAATCGACTCACTTGCAAGCCTACCGCAGCAAACAAACGACGAATTTCCCTATTTTTTCCCTGTTTAAGAGTTACCTCTAACCATTGATTACGGGTAGATTTAACCGGGTAACGATAGAGCTCCCAAAGCTTTAAATACTCCCCTTTATCTACAATCCCCTGACATAATTTGGCTTCCATCTGCTCGGTGACTTCACCATCCACGCGAATTTGATAACGACGTACCCATTCTGTGCTGGGATGCATCCATTGATTAGCTAAATCACCATTATTTGTAAAGAGCAATAATCCAGAAGAGTTTAAATCTAAGCGTCCCACGCTGATCCACCGACCTTCAGCGGGTGATGGTAACTGCTCAAACACGGTAGGAAATCCTTGCCCTTGTCTTGAGCAAATTTCTCCTTCGGGTTTATGATATAAAAGCACCAATGGCTCTGTGCTTTGCGTGGATTTTTCTAAGGGCTTGCCATCTACAGCAATCTGATCAGTTGCGGACACTTTTTGGCCTAACACCGCACGTTGCCCATTGACTGTGACCCGCCCTGATTCAATCCAATGCTCTGCCTCTCTGCGAGAAGCAAGCCCTGCCTGTGCTAATACTTTTTGTAATCGCGGCGTGTCAGTTGATGGTGTCTTCGTATTCTGAGGATTCTGTTTCATCGATTTTTAATTCTTCTATTTCGTTGACTGCTTCTACATCTTCTACCTCAGTGAGGTCTTCTTCCGTCAACTCTGCACTGGTAGTGTCTGATTGTGCTAATTCAAGACGTTTTTCCAGATCTCTTTCAACTTCTGCCAAATCGCGAATTTGCGCTAAAGTCGGCAACTCATCGAGTCCTTTCAAATTAAAATGATCAAGAAATTGTTTTGTAGTAGCTAATAAAGCAGGCCTACCCGGCAGATCTTTGTGCCCTACAATTTTGATCCATTCAAACTCAAGTAGCGTACGAATGATTTGACTCGAAACAGTCACACCTCGAATGTCTTCGATTTCCCCACGCGTAATCGGCTGGCGATAGGCAATCAATGCCAACGTTTCTAAAAATGCTCTAGAAAATCGTTGCGGTTTTTCGGACCACATGGTAGATAAATGTGGCATGACTTTTTCCGCGACCTGAAATCTATAGCCACTGGCAATTTCTTTTAGCTCAATGCCGCGTTCTTGATAGTCGACCTGTAAACTTGCCAAAATTTGACGAATTTCTCCGATGCTTGGCGGATTATCCTCTCCAAACAATTTTAAGATGGCTTTTTCATCCATCGGTATTTGGCTAGAAAACAAAGCACCTTCAATCATGCTTTTCATCAGCTCATTGGATAAATTGCTCATTTTGGCATCCTTTGATGTAAATAGGGGCAAACGGCTGAGACTGTACAATCTCAATAATAGAGGCTTTCATCAACTCTAACATGGCTAAAAAAGTCACTACAACACCCATTCTACCTTCTGAATAATTAAAGCATTCATGAAAAGGTAAAACAGACGTTGTTTGTAATTTATCTAAAATTAAACTCATGCGTTCGCGTACAGAGAGCAGTTCTTTTTTAATTTCATGGGCTGCGTTCAGATCGGTGCGCTTCAAGACATCCATAAAGGCTAACATGAGTTCTTTGAGATCTACCTGCGGAATGCAGGGGGCAGCTTTGTACTCAGGCATGGAAACCACGACACGATGAATTTCACGACCTACTTGTGGCAAGGTATCTAACCGCTCAGCAGCCAGTTTAAAACGCTCGTATTCTTGTAAACGTCGAATCAGCTCCGCTCTCGGATCAAGCTCTTCCTCGCCGTCTTCACTGGGTGGCTTTGGCAACAGCACGCGTGATTTGATTTCAGCCAAAATAGCAGCCATGACTAAATAGTCTGCAGCTAACTCTAAATTAATCGCCTTCATGACTTCTACATAGTCCATATACTGGCGCGTAATATCAGCAATGGGGATCTCTAAAATATCGACATTGTGTTTGCGAATTAAATACAATAGTAAATCGAGAGGCCCCTCAAAAGCTTCCAGAAAAACACGGAGAGCATCTGGTGGAATATACAGGTCATCTGGCAGTTTACTAAGTGATTCCTGTCCTACCCGAATTTTCTCAACAACGTTCTCTATAGCAGGTTCGATCAATGCCTCTATCAATGTATTCTCCCTAACTTACAAGCCCTATGGCACTACGTACTTCCTCGAGTGTTTCACGAGCAATCTCACGCGCCGCTTTGACTCCCTGCTGTACAATGTCTTTTACCAGCGCAGGCCGATTAATGTATTCCTGTGCACGCGCAAAGATAGGCTCTTGCTCCGCGATGACAACCTCAGCTAATTGCTTCTTGCAGTCTAAACAGCCAATCCCAGCAGATCTACATCCTGCCAATACCCACTGTTTCGTATCAGCAGTAGAATACACTTGGTGTAATCCCCATACGGGACAGCGTGTTGGCTCCCCAGGATCTGAACGTCGTACTCGCGCTGGATCGGTAGGCATTACTTGCAACTTTTGCCGAATCACTGCTGGATCTTCACGTAACGCCAAGGTATTGTTATAAGACTTGGACATTTTCTGTCCATCTAGTCCAGGCATCTTCGATACTTCACTCAGTAATGGATGTGGCTCAGGTAAAATGACCTTGCCTGTGCCTTCTAAGAAACCAAACAAACGCTCCCTGTCCCCCAATGACAAATTGGCTTGTTCAGCAATGAGGGCATGCCCTTTTGCCAATGCTTCTTTGTCCCCTGTTTCTTGATAGGCTTTATGCAAACTCTGAAAGATTTTTGCAGTTTTTTTGCCCATCTTCTGCACAGCCTCTAGCGCTTTTTCTTGATAGCCAGGCTCTCGACCAAATAAATAATTAAATCTACGCGCCAACTCCCGACTAAATTCTAAATGCGGCACTTGATCTTCACCAACCGGCACATGCGCTGCTTTATAGATCAAAACATCGGCTGTTTGTAAAACAGGATAGCCTAAAAACCCATAAGTAGATAAATCTTTGTCTTTGATTTTCTCTTGTTGATCTTTGTAAGTAGGCACACGTTCTACCCAAGACAGTGGCGTAATCATGGATAAGAGCACATGTAGCTCAGCATGCTCAGGCACTTTAGATTGAATAAATAATCGGCAAGAATTAGGATCCAAACCTGCAGCTAACCAGTCAATAATCATCTCCCAGGTATGCGTTCCGATATTGCACGTGTCCTCATAGTGCGTAGTCAGTGCATGCCAATCCGCAACAAAGTAAAGGCATTCATACTCATGCTGCAACTTAATCCAATTTTTTAATACGCCATGGTAATGGCCTACGTGTAGCTTACCTGTCGGTCGCATCCCAGAGACTACTCGCTCGCCATATTGTTTGACAGCTGACACACTTTCCTCGTTTATGATGACTACTCAGTGAGTAAAATTATACAAGTTTAGCTCTGAGCCGCCTAGTGTAAAACTCGCAATCGCATATAATTGTCATTTCGTAAAAAAAGGGGGTAAAATCTCACCATGCTGTTTTTCCATATAAGCCAGTCAAATGAACGCCCTTATCGACTTTATCCCCATTATTTTGTTTTTCATTGCCTACAAACTTGCTAATGTCTTTGTAGCCACAGCAGTGACAATGGCCTCTTCGGCGTTGCTGTTATTATGGGCACGAATTAAAAATCACCCGATTTCTAATAGCCAATGGGTCACATTTGCAATGATAACTGGGTTAGGCTGCGCTACTTTATGGTTTCAAGACGCTCAATATATTAAATGGAAACCTACTGCTGTTTATTGGTTATTGGCTGTGGCTTGCTTACTTACCCAATTTTTTTCGCAAAAAGTATTGGTGCAACGGTTGATGGGCCAACATCTGACCTTACCGCAGGCAATTTGGAAAAAATTAAATCTGACCTGGGTGGGCTTTTTTGGCTTTATGGGCGCTTTAAATGTCTATGTTTTTAGCAATTACGATACCAATGCGTGGGTAAATTTTAAGCTATTCGGTGCTTTAGGGTTGACCTTCGTCTTTATCTTAGCACAGGCTTTTTGGCTTAATAAATATCAAGTGCGCAATCAATAATCGACTACTTGCACGCCAAAAGTCTAGCTGACGTATTTTCAGTCAGATTCGTGGCCCCTTCTGTAGATTCTAATACAACACCCTCGCGCAGTGTCTGTAGTGCATTCAATAAACAAGCGCCGCCCGCTTCCTCTGCAAGCGCTACAACCGCCTTTGGGCATCTAAAGTAGCGGCTGTAACCATCCTGCCAGTAGTGGCGGCAACGGCGTAGCTTGCTCCCGGTGGATTGGACTCAGACCGATAAAAGCACTTCATCACATCTGAAAAATCGCTAATTTGAGCGTTTTTCTGAACCCTAAAATCACATAGGGGACGCAATACTCGACTCGGCCTCCTGTTAGATTTTCAAATAATTGCTGCACTTACCACTACTACTACACAATTGCAACGTGTTACCACTCACCAGCGCCCTAGTGATCATTGGTTGCTCAGGCATATGTGAATAATGCAGAGATAGTTCATAAATCATTTTTCCATTATTTTCTGTACTACTCAGGATCTCATAACTACCCATGACAGCTTTAGATGTCATGCCTTTGAGACCAGTGCACCATGTATCAAAAGCATCGTAATATTGGAGATACGTAAACATCTGCCCATTTGCTTCGAAATTGAAATGATACGTTCCCATGGTCGTACTGTCATTATAAGATTGACAACGTTGCCCTGCCCAATCACCTACTAAAGCAGAAGAGCTCGGCAAAGTTTCATTTGAAAAACAGGTGGCCGAGTAAATCAAACATACCAACCCAAGTATTTTTTTCATATTTATCCCTTTATTTTTTTAAGCATTGGTCACGATAATACATTATAAATTGCCTCTTTTTTACCGTTAGCCTCCAGACTAATATCTGGATTTAACTGTAAAGCAGCTTTGCCTAACGCTTTGTATAAAGCTTCTTGTGCGGGCAAGGATTGCTGCAATGCGTCCAGGTGTTTGTGGATACTGTCTTTGTCTAACCTGGAAAAAGGCCCTGATAAAGCCTCCGCTGGGGAGTGTAGTATTGCGTTGGCTAAAGTACTTTCCATCAAGGGCGCCACAATCCGCATCGCCATTTTGCAATCAATTAGTGACTTTTCAGCACATTTAGCTGCAAAATCGAGCAAGATAGCAACAAAATTACCACTAACAACCGCCATCAGATGATACAGCACTTTGGCTTGGCGAGGTATTTCAAGTGGATGCGTACCTAAAGCTATAAGCAGGGGTTTCAAGCGCTGAACAGCGAGGCTGTCTCCCTCTAAACCGATATAGCATCCGGTAAAATGGGTAACTGCTTGCTCAAAAGCAGCAAAAGTTAGAATGGGGTGACAACTGGCGATCGCCGCGCCCTTTGCTTGTAAAGGCAATAACTCCTCTGCAGTTAAAATACCGCTACAGTGACAAACCACAGCCTGTTGAAAAGAAATGGTTGTTTGTGACAGTTTTGTAGCGACCTCCAGAATACTTGTATCAGACACCGCGATGATCCATAAGTCGGCAGGTGGCAGCTGATTCAAATGCTGCACCACTTTTGCAGTAGGTAATTGAGCCTGCTCATCGCTGCTCAGTGGACGACGATGATATAACCCCGTAATTTCCACCTCGGGTAAACGTGACCATACCTGAGCGAAGACACGCCCAACTTTACCTAGTCCTAGGATATTTAGTGTGATTTTTTTCATATTTTATACCTGAATTTCAGCTACTTTTTCAGGCATTTTTTCAATGTCTGCTAATCTCGAAAATCCGTAACAAGGATTGCGGCAACTGGCAAGAGCTTCTGCAGGCGTAGTGGGAGATTGTAATTTTGCAGGCTCTTTCTCGACTAGTACTTTAAACATATAAACTCCGGTACAATTGGTTTAAATATCTCAACCAAAAAAGTTAACTGATAAACTTTAAGGCCTAGTATATGGAAAACCCTTACCTTTCTCAAATAAAATCTCTCTTAGAGGCGGATCTTAACCCTTTAAAATTAGAGATCATTGATAATAGTCATTTGCACCGTGGGCATGCCAGCAATACCTATGGTGGCGGGCACTACCAGGTCATCCTCCAAGCCGAGGCCTTTAATGGCTTAAATGCAATTCAAAGACATCGCTTAGTCTATAAAACCCTACAATCCCTGCTAGACTCAAAAGAGATTCACGCGCTACAAATTGAGGCAAAAGACAGCAATGGATGCTAACGATGTATTATATTGGGGTGGTTGGGGCTTCTTTGTTTGGGGATTGGTAGAGCTGTATCAGGGCCGAGCCCATGATAAGTGGCGTTGGCGCTATCGTGAAGAAGAGCCCCGTGTTTACTGGATGATTATCTGCATTCGCTTTTTTATGGCACTCTTTTTCTGGTTTGGGGTCTATTATCGAAAAACCCACGGCATCGTATAAACTTTTCGCGTGATTTCTGCTACATTCAGTACATCCTGTACTGCAAAATAATGACCTTATAGCATGTGTATCCGTCGTATTAGGTTGCCCCCCTTGAAAGAGACGTTAACGGTTAGCATCCAATTTTTAAAATACACTTGGTCAAGATTTCAACAAGACCAATTATTACACGTGGCTGCTGCTTTGAGTTATACCTCTCTGCTGTCATTAGTGCCTTTATTGGCTATTTCTTTTGCCGCATTTGCTGCTTTCCCAGTGTTTGCCTCTTCTCGCGAAAAAATTCAAACATTTATATTGAATCACTTATTGCCTGAGCAAGGCGCCGCTCTCTCACAGCATTTAGCACAGTTTTTGGACAATACTGGCTCTCTGACTGCCATTGGGATAGTTGGTTTGGCACTCACGGCTGTTTTATTACTCAATACGATCGAGTCCACTTTTAACCAGCTGTTTCGGGTGACTCAAAAACGCCCTATCGTCGCTCGTTTTTTAATGTTTTGGGCGGTGATTACCTTAGGGCCTTTACTCTTGGGCGCCAGTCTTTCTTTGTCTACGACGCTCTTTGCTGCCACACATTGGCTAGAAACCAATTGGATTGCAGGCTTTAATACGTGGTTTCTGCATCTGCTGCCGAACTTATTGATCGGGATTGCGCTGTTATTATTTTATGTAGTCATTCCAAACCGCCCCGTACCCATACGTCATGCCTTCATTGGCGCGATTGTTGCCACTGTACTGTTTTCTCTTTTACGCAAAGGATTTGGCTTATACGTCACCAGCACCGGCGGCTACATCACCTTATATGGTGCTGCAGCCATCGTGCCTGTTTTCCTGATTTGGATGTACTTAACTTGGGCAGTCATACTCTTAGGTGCAGAAATTACTGCTGTCCTTACTACATTTAAAAATACGAAATAACTGCTGTGTTAACGATACCCAATATAAAAGTTAGAATAAAAACTTTTATTGCGACCTTGATTAGCCAACTAGAACCATGCAAAATGAAATATCACCGTTCCTTGTTCTACTTAGGACGTTATATCCATGCACTTAACTATTCACGGGATTAACATAGAGCCCTTTTTGAAGGTGCAAGCACGGTTTGAGCAATTCAGGCAGCATTTGACCAGCGATCAAGAAAAAGCCGGCGCAATCCAAGCTTTTGAGTTTTGCTATGAATTGGCTTGGAAAACAATGAAACGTATATTAGAAAAAAAAGGTATAGAGGCCCGTTCCCCTCGAGATTGTTTCCGTGAGGCCGCATTAACTGGCATGATTAAAGATCCTAAACCATGGTTTGTGTTTCTTGAAAAGCGCAATATGACT
>JAHFQF010000105.1 GCA_023266435.1 Legionellales bacterium
TTTTTGTCTCAAATAAAACAGGGTGACTCTTTGGTTCTGGCACCGATTTATAGTCATTTAAGTTATGACATTGTGCCTGATCGCTCTGTCAGGATTACGCAGCCTGATTTTTTGATTGTGGAGGGGTTAAACATACTCTCCCCTCGCTTAAGAGATTTTTTCGATTTCTCTATTTATTTAGATGCAGAAGAGGATATATTAGAGGGCTGGTACACAGAGCGTTTCTTACGTTTATGTGAGGAAGGTGCTGAAGATCCCAATGCCTATTTTTACCGATATGCTGGGTGGGGGCCAGTAGAGTTAAAAGCACGGGCCTCATTCATTTGGCATGAAATTAATCTGCCAAATTTAAGGCAAAATATCCTGCCGACTCGAAAAAAGGCGCATTTGGTGTTAAAAAAATCCGCAGATCACGCCTTTTTATAGTGAAACCTCAGGATGACTTACACCCAAGGATATTTGGGGCATAAAAAAAGTGATCAAACCATTGTTATTACAAGCAAGTCGTCGTAGAATGTAGCCCGCAGTGTAGAATGCTGGTGTAGCTCAGTTGGTAGAGCAGCTGATTTGTAATCAGCCGGTCGCGGGTTCAACTCCTGTCGCCAGCTCCATAAAATGCACGTGTCCGCCGGCCTAGTTTAGGTAAGTGGTCTGGATGCGAAGACACTGCCAGCCAAAGAATGGTTGTTGACAAGAAATAGTTGGTTAAGCAAAATACCAGCGATTTAATGAATTTAGGAGGGGTTCCCGAGCGGCCAAAGGGATCAGACTGTAAATCTGACGGCTCAGCCTTCGGAGGTTCGAATCCTCCCCCCTCCACCAAATGATTTTAAGCCACTGTAAAGTGGTTTGCGGGCGTAGTTCAATGGTAGAACCTCAGCCTTCCAAGCTGACTGCGTGGGTTCGATTCCCATCGCCCGCTCCAGATATTGTAGTTAATTGTTGCCCACATAGCTCAGTGGTAGAGCACTTCCTTGGTAAGGAAGAGGTCACCGGTTCAATCCCGGTTGTGGGCTCCAGAGGCTAGAGTGTAGGTATGCCAGCGGTAAGTTGTGGTTTTCTAAACCATCAAATTGCTGCGCGCATGACGTTGGTTAAAAAGCCATGTTGGCTTAGAGATAGACTTAAGGGGCAATAGTCATGGCAGAGTTTGAAAGAAACAAGCCGCATATAAACGTAGGTACCATTGGGCATGTGGACCATGGTAAAACCAGTTTAACATCAGCGATTACCAAAGTGCTGGCCACCAAAGGATTGGCCCAAGAGCTTGCCTTTGACAAGATCGATAAAGCGCCAGAAGAGCGTGAGCGTGGCATTACCATTTCCACATCTCACGTTGAATATGAATCCACTAATCGCCACTATGCGCATGTGGATTGCCCAGGGCACGCAGACTATGTGAAAAACATGATCACTGGTGCGGCTCAAATGGACGGTGCAATTCTTGTGGTTTCTGCTGCAGACGGCCCTATGCCACAAACTCGCGAGCACATCTTGTTGGCTGGTCAGGTTGGCGTTCCTAATATCGTTGTATTCTTGAACAAAGTAGACATGGTTGATGACGAAGAGTTGTTAGAGCTCGTCGAAATGGAAGTGCGCGACTTGTTAAATACTTATGGATTCCCCGGGGATGAGATTCCTTTTGTCAGAGGCTCTGCATTGAAGGCCTTGGAAGGGGATACTAGCGACATGGGCGCTGGCGCTATATTCAAATTAGTAGAAACAATGGATGAATATTTCCCGTTGCCAAAGCGTGATATTGACAAGCCCTTCCTGATGCCAGTAGAAGACGTATTCTCTATTTCTGGTCGCGGCACAGTGGTAACTGGTCGTATTGAGCGTGGTGTTGTTAAGGTCGGTGAAGAAGTTGAAATCGTCGGCTTGCGTGATACACAAAAGACGATTGTTACTGGGGTTGAAATGTTCCGTAAGCTGCTCAAACAAGGGGAAGCTGGGGACAACGTGGGTGTACTGTTGCGCGGCGTAAAGCGTGAAGACGTTGAACGTGGCCAAGTATTGGCGCACGTTAAGAGTGTTACTCCACACACAACTTTCAAAGCTGAGATTTACGTATTGTCCAAAGAAGAAGGTGGTCGTCATACGCCATTTTTCAAGGGATATCGTCCTCAGTTCTACTTCCGTACAACAGACGTAACCGGAATGGTGACATTGCAAGAAGGCGTCGAGATGGTAATGCCTGGTGACAACACCGCCGTTACAGTAACCTTGATTTCTCCTGTTGCAATGGAAGAAGGCTTGAAGTTCGCGATTCGTGAAGGCGGTCGTACAGTGGGTGCGGGCGTTGTTGCTGAGATTATCAAATAATTTCAGTGTGCTTTAGAAGTTTGATAGGCTCGCGTTGTGTGAGCCTATCTTGTTATTAGGCCAGTAGCTCAATTGGCAGAGTGGCGGTCTCCAAAACCGCAGGTTGGGGGTTCGATGCCCTCCTGGCCTGCCAAACAAGGTCTGAATGCATGTCTAAACAAGTTGCAGCAATTGGGGGAACCCTCGTCATGGATTATATGAAGTGGGGCCTGGTTATCGTGTTGTTAGGGGTTGGCATTGTTGCAAACCACCAATACAGCTCCGTTGCTTTTCTCTATCGTTTGCTTGTGGGAATAGCTTTGTTTAGCGTGGTGGTCGCTGTGGCTCTAAAAACGCCACAAGGTAGACAGTTTTGGCAATTTGCTCAGGCTTCAAAACTTGAGGTTCAAAAAGTAATTTGGCCAAATAAACAAGAAACAATGCAATCTACCATCGGTGTACTTGTCATGGTTGCCGTGATGGGGTTGATTTTATGGGGGCTTGACTCTATATTGCTCAAGTTTGTGGCTTGGCTTACTAGTTATGGAGCATCTTAATACTCATGGATACACCAACTGAAAATGCAGCCCTCCGCTGGTATGTAATCCAAGCGATGGTCGGATTTGAGCGACAAGTAGTAAAAAATTTAAGTGAAGCCATCACGCGTCATCACGTAGAAGAAAAGTTTGGGCAGATATTGGTGCCCACAGAGGAAGTGATTGAGATTCGTGGCGGTCAAAAACGTAAGAGTGAGCGTAAGTTCTTTCCTGGGTATGTTTTAGTCCAAATGGAAATGAGCGAAGAAACTTGGCACTTGGTTAGAAAAACACCAAGAGTGCTTGGTTTTATTGGTGGTTCGGCAGATAAGCCAGCACCCATTACGGACAAAGAAGCCCAAAATATTATCGATAGAATACAGGCCGGCCAGGATAAGCCAAAGCCCAAGACAATATTTGAGCCAGGTGAAGTGGTTCGTGTAACAGCAGGTCCATTTGCTGATTTTAATGGCGTAGTTGAGGAAGTCAATTACGAAAAAAGTCGCTTAAGAGTAGCGGTATTGATTTTTGGTCGTTCAACACCAGTCGAGCTTGAGTTCGGACAAGTTGAAAAAAGTTAATTAATATCGGGGAGCGCAATGCTTAGTCATTGTGCGCTTGTACCCACCAACGGAGGTTCTTTGCCATGGCAAAAAAAGTAAATGCGCTCATTAAGTTGCAGGTTAAAGCGCAACAAGCAAATCCAAGCCCGCCTGTCGGGCCTGCATTGGGGCAACACGGTGTTAACATCATGGAGTTCTGCAAAACATTTAATGCACGAACCCAAGAGTACGAACCCGGTTTACCTTTACCTGTGATTATCACTGTATACAGTGATAGAAGTTTTACTTTCATTATCAAAACGCCTCCTGCTTCTATTTTGCTACTGAAAGCAGCAAAAATTAAAAAAGGAAGCAGTAAGCCCAATACTGACAAAGTAGCGAAAGTAACGAGAGCCGATCTAGAAGCGATTGCAACCACTAAGATGTCTGATCTCACCGCAGCGGATATGGAAGCAGCGATCCGTACGATTGCAGGTAGCGCCCGAAGCATGGGTATAGAAGTTGTGGAGAAGTAAGACATGGCTAAATTATCAAAAAGAATGAAGGCAATCCAAGAACGCGTGCAAGCTGGCAAAGTATATTCTATTGAAGATGGTTTAAAGCTGCTCAAAGAAGTAAGCAATGCAAAATTCACCGAATCTGTTGATGTGGCTGTAGCGCTAGGGATTGATGCTCGTAAATCCGATCAGGTCGTCAGAGGCGCAACATTGTTGCCGCATGGTTCTGGTCGTACTTTGAAGGTTGCCGTGTTTGCGCAAGGTGCGCAAGCAGATGCAGCAAAAGCTGCTGGCGCTGACATTGTTGGTTTTGACGATCTTGCTGAAGCGATAAAAACTGATTTCGTTAAAGGTACATTACATTTTGATGTCTTGATTGCAACTCCTGATGCAATGCGTCTGGTGGGTCAATTAGGTCGAGTCTTGGGACCCAAAGGATTAATGCCTAATCCTAAAGTGGGTACAGTGACTACAGATGTTGAGAAAGCAGTGAAAAATGCCAAGGCTGGACAGGTTTCTTATAGAACCGATAAAGGCGGAATCATTCATTGCACGATTGGTAAAGCGGATTTTGAAGTCAATGCTTTGAATGAAAACTTAGCTGCGCTGATATCAGATCTGAAGAAGGGCAAACCAGCAAATGCAAAAGGTATCTATCTCAGAAAGATAGTGCTATCTACAACGATGGGGCCTGGTATAACAGTTGATCATGCTGTATTGGCATAAAGCCTAACAGTAAGTAAAAAAGAACTTTGGGTTGTAGAGGGTAAGCAATTGTCCTCTGCGGCTATCAAAGACCGTAGGTAATTTATTTTAAATGCTTTAAGCAACCTACGCAGGTGGCAAACCAAACAGATATTCTGTCGCGTGTGTCACGATGAGTGGGGGCTCGTAAGAGTTCCTGTGTATAAATGAGCTGATTAAGGAGCGAAATGTGACTTTAAATTTAGCTGATAAGCAAGCTATTGTTGCTGAAGTCTCGCAAATCGCCCGTCAAGCTATCTCTTTTGTGGCAGCAGACTACCGTGGTTTGACGGTACCTGAAATGACACAATTGCGTAAAGAAGCACGTAGCGCTGGGGTCTACCTCAGGGTTGTGCGTAATACTTTAGCGCGCAGAGCGGTGGAAGGTACATCTTTTGAATGCATTCAGTCTTCATTAGTTGGGCCATTAATTTTAGCATTTGCTGAACATGAGCCAAGTGCGCCTGCTAAATTATTTAAACAATACGCTAAGGACAATGCAAAGTTCGAAGTAAAGGTCTTGTCAGTCGGTGGGCAAGTTTACAGCGCAACTCAAATCGACGCGGTGGCTTCATTGCCTACTCGTGACGAAGCGCTTTCTAAACTGATGTCAGCCATGCAAGCTCCGATTACTAAGTTGGTTCGGACTTTTGTTGCGCCACAAGAGAAATTAGTGAGAACGTTGGCTGCTGTGAGAGATCAAAAGCAATCGGCATAATTGTTTTCCAAATATTGTAATTTTTTAGGGGATATTAAGATGAGTCTTTCTAACGAACAAATTTTAACCGCCATTTCTGATATGAGCATCATGCAAGTTGTTGAGCTAATCGACATGATGGAAACTAAATTTGGTGTTACTGCTGCTGCGCCTGTTGCGATGATGGCTGCTGGTGGTGTTGCTGAAGCTGCGAAAGTTGAAGAACAAACTGAATTCAACGTAGTGTTGAAGGCTTTCGGCGATAAGAAAGTAGAAGTCATTAAAGCAGTTCGTGCTGCAACTGGCTTAGGCTTGAAAGAAGCTAAAGCGCTTGTTGAAAGTGCACCTGCCGCCGTCAAAGAAGCAATTTCTAAAGACGAAGCAGCTGCATTGAAGAAAGA
Organism: Legionellales bacterium; assembly: GCA_023266435.1. Classification (GTDB taxonomy): domain Bacteria; phylum Pseudomonadota; class Gammaproteobacteria; order Berkiellales; family Berkiellaceae; genus JAHFQF01. The sequence continues at coordinate 5,743 of JAHFQF010000105.1, forward strand.
GCTTGAAGCAGCTGGTGCAGAAGTCGAAATTAAGTAATTAATTGGCATCATTTATGCTATAGTGTCGGAGGCTGGCGGATACCGCTGGCCTCTTTTGCCATCAATAAGTTGGTTGACGAATTCAATGTCTCTTTGTGATTGGCTTTTAAATGTCACAGCGCTATTTGACAAAAAATCCGAAACGCAATGATATACCCAAATCTACCTGGTCAGATTAGTCAGAGGATATTCTATGGAATTAGCTCACGCATTGCCCCTTACTGAACGTAAACGGCCTCGTGTAAACTTTTCAAATATTGCCGTGGACACAACGGGACGCTCAAGTGATCGGTGGTTCATTCCGCCATTACTCGATATTCAGTTAACCTCCTATGACAAACAGTTTTTGCAGCTCGATAAAACCGATGATGAAAGAGAAAATGTCGGTTTGCAAGCAGCATTTCAATCTGTATTCCCGATTTATAGTTTTTCAGGGTATGCAGAGCTTCATTTTGTGAAATATCGTTTAGGTGATGTACCGTTTGATGTGAAAGAATGTCAGCAACGGGGATTAACTTATGCAGCACCTTTACGAGTTCTCTTACGCCTCGTAATTTATGATAGAGATGCAGCTGGCGATAACAAACCAGTAAAAGACGTGCGTGAGCAAGAAGTCTACATGGGTGAATTACCCTTGATGACAGAAACAGGTACCTTTGTGATTAATGGCACAGAGCGTGTGGTGGTATCTCAGTTACACCGCTCTCCTGGGGTATTCTTTGATCATGATCGCGGCAAATCGCATTCTTCCGGTAAAATTCTTTATTCCGCTCGTATTATTCCTTATCGTGGATCTTGGTTAGATTTTGAATTTGATCCCAAAGATAATATTTTTGCGCGTATCGATAGACGCAGAAAGATTCCTGCTACTATTTTGCTGAGAGCATTAGGCCTCAGTACACAAGAAGTGCTCAAGCATTTCTATGAAATGATTTCTATTAAAATTGAGAAAAATGAATTCATCATGCACCTGATCCCTCAGAGATTGCGTGGTGAAACTGCATTATTTGATATCAAATCTAATGATGGCAGCATGATTGTTGAAGCAGGTGGTCGTATCACGCCAAGACACATTCGCAAGATTGAAGAGGCAGGTATTGAATGGCTTAAAGTGCCTAGAGAGTACTTGGTTGGCAAAGTGTTAGGTAATGACATTATTAACAAAGAAACCGGTGAAATACTGATCGAAGCCAACAGCGAAGTCACTTATGACCTCATCGATATTTTGTTAGAAAATGAAGTACAACAGATCAGCGTGCTATATACCAATGAGTTGGATCAGGGTGCGTATCTATCCGATACACTTCGCATTGATCCTACTAAAACACAATTAGAAGCATTAGTTGAAATCTATCGCATGATGCGCCCAGGGGAGCCACCTACAAAAGAGGCTGCTGAAGCGCTATTCCAAAATCTATTTTTCTCCTTAGAAAGATATGATCTCTCTGCGGTAGGTAGAATGAAGTTTAATCGCCGAGTGGGACGTAATGAAAACGAAGGCGAAGGCATCCTGATTAAAGAAGATATCTTGGATGTATTGCATGTTTTAATTCAAATTCGTGATGGTAAAGGTGAAGTGGATGATATCGATCACCTCGGTAATCGTCGCGTAAGAAGCGTTGGTGAAATGACTGAGAACCAATTCAGAGTTGGTTTGGTCAGAGTAGAGCGTGCAGTGAAAGAGCGTTTAAGTGTTGCAGATACAGAAAGCTTGATGCCGCAAGACTTGATCAATGCAAAACCAGTTTCCGCTGCGATTAAAGAGTTTTTTGGCTCCAGCCAGCTATCACAGTTCATGGATCAAAATAATCCTTTATCAGAAGTAACACACAAACGTAGGGTGAGTGCTTTAGGGCCTGGTGGTTTGACTCGTGATCGCGCTGGTTTCGAAGTGCGTGACGTGCATCCAACGCATTATGGTCGAGTTTGTCCAATTGAAACACCTGAAGGTCCAAACATTGGTTTGATCAACTCTTTGGCTGTGTTTGCGCGCACTAACCAATATGGGTTTTTAGAAACGCCTTATCGTAAAGTCGACAATTGTAAAATTACCGATAAAATTGTCTTCCTATCTGCAATTGAAGAAGGCCAATATGTCATTGCGCAGGCGAATGCGACAATGGGCAGCACAGGTCATTTGATAGATGATTTGGTGCCTTGCCGATTCAAAAACGAATCAAC
>JAHFQF010000106.1 GCA_023266435.1 Legionellales bacterium
ATTTTTTCCTGATTTTGTCAGTCATGTTACACCTCTCTTCGCTAGATTATACTAGCTTAGTAGGGTGTCCGGAATACCGGGGCAAGATCATCTAAAGGCTCTGAAGCTGATTGGGATATATTGCCTGATGGAAACTTGGTGAAGCAGGTGCAGTTTTTCGCTAATGTGGCAGAGCAAGCAGGTAAAACGATTCAGCCTGTGTATGTGGTCACAATTGTTGCCAAGCAAAATACACAGCTCACTCAAAGTGGCGGTATTCAATATCAGTATGAAGTGGAATATGAAGAGCAAAATCGAGAGTTATTAGAACAAGGGAATTCTTATTTATTAGGTGATACTCAGGTGGTTTATAAGAGCCCTGTATTAGATTTAGAGCGTTGCTACAATCCGCAGGGTGATTTTGATTATACCTTAATTCCCACTCAAGCCGATGTTGTTTCACATAAAGAAAAAGTGGATGTAGAATCACTTGCCAAGAGTAGAGTTGCTTTACCACGATCCTTCATGACTTTTTCAGATCATATAATTAATTTGATTATAACCCAAATGCCTAATACAGCAGCTTTCCTTGAATTAAAAAGAATTTTATCAGCACGTGATGGGGTTGAGTATTTTCAATTTAAAGCCGTTGATGAAGATTTAAAACGCTTTTTAGATCAAGTGCCTAATGCTGCAACATTACAAAAATTTTCGGCTTTTCAGTCCATTGGCACAGGCTGGGGAAAGTCTTTCATTGAAATGTTAGCAGGCACGGCTTTAGGTGGAATTATCTGTGTTGTGCCGGATGATACTCTAAGACTGCAATTAGTCGATGACTATCAACAGATTATTCAGGACGCTTATCCTCAACAAGAGGGTGCAGACACGCAAGACCCTATTTTTACGTTAAGGGAACAACGAGCAGTGCTTATGAGAAAATACGCAGACTACGAAAGGCAATTAGCTGATCTCCAAGCACGTGCAGACCTAGGCGAATTTAAGGTATTATTAATCAAAATGCAGGCAGAAGTGCAATGCTTATTGCTTGCCAGAGACAATCAAAACTCAGTGCTGCAAAGGTTGCTAAAAAATCAAGATATCGCTTTAGAGAGCATTAATCAGATAATTAAACAGGATGAGTTTTGGCGTAAAACCCGATCAGTGAATCCAGATCCTCAAATAATGCTGAATAAAGAGTGCGAAAGCTTTAGAAAAACGCTGAAATCTTTAAAAGATCTAGAGGAAAGAGTTTTAATCACTCAAAGCCAAATTGCGTCAGATACGCTCGGTTTTTCTAAAGAAGAGATTAAAAGAATTATTGCGACTGGCACTGCCGATCAGAAAATACAATTAAGAGACCACTTAGAAAAGCAACCGTTTTTGATTTTAACTTTAGAAGAGTTAGAGTTATTAGAGCCAGTATTAAATAAGCAATTTATGTTGATTGATGAAGTCCATCAGCTGGGGGCCCCAGAGAAGATTGCTTTTTTAAAACGCTTAAGAGAAAGAAATATTTTCTTGGGTTTAACAGGCACTCCAACTTTAGAAATGTTTCAAGCACTCCCTTGTTTATATGATGCAACAGTCATTGAGGCGATGCAAGCTGGATATTTACGTAATGTGGTGACAGAAGAATCGGCAGGTAAAGATTACCAAGTAGAGGGTACGCCAGAAGAGGCATGCAGATCAGCAGCTGTTAATTATTTTGGAACGACCGTCTATCATCGCTATACGACTAAAGGGCATGCTGGTGAGAGGATTTGGAATGATGTGACTGATTTTTATCAGGCAAATTCTGATAAAGTGGCAGCAGTGCAACAGGCTGTCACTACGAATAGACAACCTATGGACGTAGAAACCAATATGATTTTTAACTCCGATCCGGTTGCTCAACACAGCATGCAAATGTATTATCAACAGCTTGCTGGTATCAGTGGCGCTATGCCCGATGCACCCTTGGTCGCAGCAGTGAGAGAAAGGCGCATTGCATTAGAAGCGCAAGAGCGTCAGGCGCTATACAGCCGACTATCTGAAACAAAACAAGTATTGCACGCAGAGTGCAGTGATTCTTTGGTGTCAGTAGAACGCTATTATGAAGAAGTGATAAAACCTGAAGTCATGCAGGGTCGTATCACTCATTTGTCACGCGGAGTCAGTGCCACAGCGATGTCTCTATTATTTTTTGGATGCCGAAGCGACAAGGTAAATATCGCTGCTAATAATGGTGCATTTGGTGTTTTTATGCATGGTATCATTCAAAAGCATCTGGTGAAGACTCCGCAACCACCGGAAATTGAAAATCACTATAGGAAACTGCTTGCAGAGTTACAAGACATAGATGCCTATAAAGCAAAAATAAGAGAAAAATTAAATCAACAATTGCCGTGGGAAAATCAAGAGCATAAACAAAGATACATAGATCTAGTGTGCGTAGAAATAGATACTATGGCAAAATTATTATTAGCAAATCCTGCTAGCATACAACCGCAGGATTTGACTACTGCACCCATTCGGGAAGAGCATGTCAGAGTATTTGATGAGTATTACGTACAAGTTGTGAATCAAGACACACAGAGACATACTCCCAGAGGAACCAAACAAGCCTTAGATGGTATGGATCTAGGCGTGACCATGCATATCATTGCAGATAAAACATTGGCAACAGGGATCAATAAAAAACCTTTACTGAATGTGAATATTTGCATTACTGATCCACATGATGAATTATTAGAGCCAGCACTCATTGCACAAGCGGCAGGACGCTGTATCCGCGATGATTTTAAACAAGGATTCTGTAAGATGGTTGTTACCCAAGAGGTAGAAGCACAATTTACAGCACACCAAGGACAGCCGTTTACACCTGCTAAGGCATTTAGTAAAGAATTTAGCACACATTATGAGCAAGGATTGTCCGTGATAGCAACAGTGAAGCGGGCAGCAGCGGCATTTAGAGGATTGCTACGCACACGCAGTTCGTCGCCTCCCAGCTCTCCTACATTAAAATCAAAGCCAAAGCCAACGTAACATAGCATTTGAACTGTGCGATTCAATACATCTGAATTTTGAAGTATCTTGGGTATAGATCTGATACTCTCATGGTATTCACTATAGTTAAGGTGTATGTCAACAACCATAGAGAAAAAGAGAGTGTCAGATTAGTCTCGTCTTTTACAGTTTAGGGCTGTTTTCCAGGAGCTTGTTTTCTTGGTGCAGCTTGTTCTTGCAAATGCTCTACATAACTCTTAATTGCTGCTGCAGTGTCAGGATAGAATGGATCATCTGGTTTCGAACTCTCAGCTGTTTTAGCCAGCAATCCCCATAGTTTTTCCTGCGGATCTTTAGGGGCTAGTACTTGATCAGGAATGTGTTGCTGCTCACCCACTAGCATTAACTTCATTGTGTCATCAAATAGTTGAATGCGAGCTTTTGTTTTAGCGTCATCTCCTTCAATTTTGATTAAGTCCCATTTAAGTGTCGCATTTTCGGGAGCCTGTATAATTGTTATATAATCTGCTGGACCGATCGGTTGGCCTTGATATTTTTTATCAATTGCTTGAATTAATTGAGTAAAAGCAGCGGCAAAATTATTTTCAGGTAATGTTTTTTTCTGAGCTTTCGCATGAGCTTGAAATTTTTCAAGTTCCTTAGTTAATGCTTCCATTTGCTTTAGCAACATAGATGAGATCTCTTCAGACATTGGCTTCTCTAACTATCATCGTGACCACACGGACTTGATTTAAATTTAGTCCATAAATCAGCGTTTGTCGCCGTACGATGAAAAGGGGTATATGCCCTTTTTTTCATAGAGGCGGCCTGAGGCAACGCCTTGCTCATACAACGCTTTAAATTTCACAATTAGGAACTCCAGTGCTGCGTTGCGCTGGCCTAATTGAATGCGGTGTTCGATGATTTTAAGCATCTGCTCGGCTTGTAGACGAAAGTCTAGTATGGGTTGATCTGCCATAGTACCATCTATATTTGTTTGGTTACTGAAACTTCTTATGGACACTTAATTAAAGAGTAGCGCATTTTTCATCAGAGATAAAATTAAAAAAGTCCGGGGCTATCCTTGCCCATGTCCAGCATTCTAGTATACTAGCGCTGGCATGTCACGGATTCGTGAATTTTCTCATTAGAAAGTCGCGCCATTGCTGGGTTTGAAAGCAGAAATGGGTGATAGGTTAAGGTATTTCATAGGGTTAAAGGTTCATGACAATTCATATTCATATTTCTGAAGTAGCACAAAGTCATTTTTGTCATCTAATTGACAAGGAGGGGGTGCAAAATCTCGCTCTGCGTATATTTTTAGATAACCCCGGCTCGCCGCTTGCAGAGGTTGGTATTAGCTTTTGTCCCCCAGGTGAGGAAAAACCGACCGATTTAATGCTCAGCTATGATTCGTTAACAGTCTATATTGATAAACTCAGCGCTCCTTTTTTGGATGAGGCGGATATTGATTATAAAACAGATGAGTTAGGCGGACAGCTATCAATCAGCGCGCCCAAGATCAAAGGCGCGAAGCCTACCTCAGAAGCTGGTCTATTTGAGCGAGTTACCTATATTTTAGAGACGGAGATCAACCCTAACTTAGCCCATCATGGTGGTATGGTAAAATTAGTAGAGATCACAGCAGATAACGCCTTAGTGCTACAATTTGGGGGTGGCTGCCAGGGCTGTGGTATGGTCGACGTCACTTTGAAACAGGGCATTGAGCGTACACTGATGGAGCAGTTACCAGAGATCACTGCGATCATTGATTCAACCGATCACACATCGGGTGATAATCCGTATTACTCAGAACGTTAATATTGCTTGCACACTTACTGAGGCGATGATGAAGAAAAAATATCCATCTACAAAACGTAACTATCGGACAGACATTGATACTTTTTTAACAGATTTCAATGCCAATCGTACGCAAGAGCCAGACTCACGTCAGAAAGAGATTGCAAAGCATCAATGGATTGCAAATCGTCGCGATCATGCTATTGACGATCCCAAGTCTGATCTTTGGAAAGATTTCTAAATCTTTGTACACTCTTCTCGATTTGATTTAAGGTCTTGTTGTCATCGTCAGCTGGCAATCCTCAAGTACTAGACTACCTGCGGAGCTGATTGAGTACAAAACCGCTGCGTTCAGATGCCGCCAGATTGCTTTCTGTGCTTTGCTGTAAAAGCGCGTATAATGGGCGATAAGGTAAACTTTCTAGTGCAGGCGGCAGCTGACTATGAACACCGCGCAATTATTGGCTTATTGGCAGCAGATTTTTTTTGAAACAGTCTATTTTAATCGCATTGATTGTAATATTTCAAAGCTTACCCACTTATTGATTGAGCGTAATATTTTAGAGGCGGGACGATTAGACGCGCAGAGTCTACGTGCGTGGTCTGACCATTGGCTCAGTAACTCGACTCGAGAAGTCTTGGTTGCTCCTTTTTGTTTAAGTCAGCTTGACGAAACGGAAGAGTGCACAGACAGCCAAGAAGAAAAATTATTATTGCCTTTGCTGTGTCCAGCTGTGTTGCATGCGGATGGCACATTGACATTGCGCGACGCAGCATTAAACCCTTGGATCGCGCCAACCCTTCTAGATCCCATGGCAAGTCATGGGATGTACTTAGGTGACAGACAAACTTATCAGCGGTTATTGGACGCTCAAGCCAGTCAAGCTGATGTCGATTGGTTCGATTTTTTAGGGCGTGGTTATAGTCTGCTAGAAACCTTGTCAAAGAGTGATTGGCTGACCTGTTTAGAAACCAAGCATTATGCCTTACATTCAGACAGTCTCATCATTGCAACGGATGTTTTTCCGCAAGATCATACTTTGTTTTTGCCAGATTTAATTCAGACAGACAACCCCTTGTTTCAACGGTATTGTCAACTCGAAGAGGCTACCTTCGAGCCTTTAGTACAAGGCAAATTGTCTCATTTAGAGCAGCATTGTGGACAGATGGGCGGTGAAACACTGGCGCCCGATGCACGCCAAGTATTGGCACATTTGTTAGCATTACAACCTGGTCAGTTACAGAGTGTCGCAACTCCACTTGGCAGTCAGTATCATGCCACGATTGGTAGTTTGGTTGCGAGTCAATTGGTGCAGAGTGCTTTAAAGCGCGAAGCATTACCTTTTATTGTCATTGCGAGTGACTCTCCAGACACGTGGTGTCGCGCATGGCAAATTAGCAAAGAGATAACACGGTGTCGTCCTTTAACGATGCGTTGGCTGCCAGAAGCACCGATGCATTTTGGAATCGGAATTACCAAAGGACAGTTACAAGATTGGCAATACAACCTCAATGCATCGTATGTTCCGAAGGCAAAACAATTTTTCATTGAGCAATTTTCTAGCGAATTTATTGAAGAAATCCATGATTTTAAACAAATTGTGCAATATTTACATGAGCAGTTACAGACTAAATATGCCAATTATCTTTCAGGATTAGAAATCGCTCAGTCTTGGCTAGCAACACACCGTCAATTAGAAACTCGCTATGCTGTGCAAGGCGGGCTAGATAGCACTTTACAGCAATTGCAACAAACAGATCAGGATTTGGAAGCAGATTATCAACAGTGTTATCGGGCACAAAAAATTTGGCGGGACATGCTAGAGTCGCGTTCTTTGGCTAAAACTGTTTTTGATCACTTGCCTGTTTTTCAAGCAAAAAGACAAGAAAAAATTCAAGTTTTCTTGAAAAAATACTGTGCGGACTTGCTGCCAGCTGATACACAGATTGCGCAAGATTTTGAATCAGTCACGCGCTTCTTGACGGAGAAGCTGCGTCAGATTCGCGTTGAGCGTGCAAAGCAGCATACGCTATTGACCAAAGTCTGTGATGATATGGTCAGTCGTAGTCATTGGCAACGACGATGGGTAGAATGGCAACAGCAGTTTTTCTATCAGGGGCAAGTGCCTGAGTTGCCTTGGCTTGAGAAAGATAAACCGGAACACTGTATTCAAGAAGAGATTCAGTGGTATTTGGATCAAGCGTTACGCACAGAGTTATTTTGGCTGGCGGTGCATTACTGGGAGGCGACTTGGCTATACCAAGTGGAGGCATATTTTCAATCTTATAATCAAGAATATCTGCCTGTGAAAACAGGTGCCGATTGGCAACATTATGCCATGTTGGGTCATGCTTTTATTGTTCCGTTTTCTGAGATTACTACAGTTTTTGAGCAAGCATTTTTAGAAAAAACCATGGCAATAGATTGGTTAATTGTAGAAGAAGCGCAACGTTTTTTACCCATGGAAGCAGTTGCTGTTTTAGGAAAAGCCAGTCGATTGGTTGCTTTGGGTGATGAGTATGGCATGCAACCAGCGCGTGCAATGACGGCTTTACAAGATGTGCAAGCCATTGAGAAACAAGATTTAGCGCAGAGCGATGATGAGATCGATGAGTTAGGCTATCGTGGATTTTTGGCCAGCAGTGGTTCTTTTTATCAATTGGTACACGATAAGAGTTTCTTTAAAACGGAATCTCCTTATGGGTTATTACCAATTAACACGTTAAAGTTTTTTTATGATGCCATGCATCCACCAGCGCTATTAGCGTATGCTAATATGGCCATCTACAAAGACAATGCAAAGCAAACCCCTTTACAACCAATGCTTGAACAAGTATTACCTACTTTTGGATACGTGACTTTGCAATATCACTCTCAACTGAGTAGTGGCTTGTTAACCAATCAAGATGAGGCCATGGCCATTGCACAATGGTTAGCAATCTATTATCCAGTTTTAGAAAAAAGCGATTCTATCGCAATTTTGACGCCTTTCGCGGCACAAAAATCTTGCATTGAAGCGCAATTAATCGAGCAAAAATTAAGCCGAATCCCTGTGCATACTTTTGAGTCATTGGCGCACAATTTTTACCAACGTATT
>JAHFQF010000107.1 GCA_023266435.1 Legionellales bacterium
GTTGAGAAGGTGGCCGCTCCGCCGCTTGCTACGCTAAAACTATTTAATAAGGTGCTACCTATATTACCAACAAATGTGATATTTCCTGTTCCGGTGACATTGACTGCCCCTCGATTACTGGCGTTACCACTAATGGTACCTGTTACAGTCTTTCCATTTCCTGAAAAATTCAATATGGCTGTAGAGGCCAAAGTGGTGTCGGTTACATTGAATCCTCCCGCAATATTCGTTGTCGAACTGTTATCAGCAGTCATGAGTTTTAAGCTATAGGTTTGACCAATCCCTGTGGTATTGGTCAAGTTCACTGTTTTGTCACCAATGATTAGAGTGCCTTGATTACTCCCTGCGCCATCAATAGTTCCAGAGACTGCTCTTGTTAGAGAGCCATTGATAAGAGATAAAGAAGCGCTACCTGTACTATCTGTCAAAGTGGTGCTCAGCGCGTTAAAATCAGTATTTTCAATGATTGCCTGTGCATTGTTGGCGCCAGCTGTGACATTAAAAGCACGTAATGCATTCGTTGCGCCCACCGTGCCATAAATATGATACGCCCCTCCTGAGGTGATATTAATCGTTCCTTGTCCTGCACCCGCACCATTAATTGTTGCGTCTGTGCTTTTGTTACCTCCGGTAAGCGTTTGACCAAAATTCAATGTGCTTAAGTCGTTACCAGAATCCGTTAAAGTCACTGTAGTGGCTGATAAATGACTATTGTAACTTAGGTTTGCCGTCGCTCCGGCACCTACATTCAAAGCAGCAATTGTGGTTTGCCCAATTCTGGTGTTAAAGGTAGCGACTGTATTGACACCAGAGACTTCAACTGTCCCTTTCCCTGACGAGCTCCCATTGATAGCACCAGTGATTGATTGAGCCGTACCCCCACTGAACTTTAATTTGGCTGAGGAGCCTGTTCCATCATTGAGCGTAAAGCCGCTCGCACTAATTGTAGAGCCATTCAAAGTGGCTGTAGAAGTCGCAGCAGAGCCAGAGCCAGCGGTCACACCAAAGCTGCCTGTTGTCACCGCCCCTGAAATTGTCGCTGCTAATGTATTTGCAGTAAGCATATTAGTGACGGCCACTGCGCCGCCGCTGATAGCAAGCGACGCAATTGTTGCGGTCATATTGGCAGCAGTTGAATTAGTAACAGTCACATTGCCTGTGACACCCCCACCTTGAGTAATAGCACCCACACTAAAGAAATTCGTTCCTGTAGCCCCAGCATCCCGTGCTGTTCCATCATTGTTGAGGGTTAAAGTACCATTGCCTGTAAAATTTAAGGCCGCATTAGCAGCGGCATGTGCTACCGTTCCGTCATCTGTATAATCCCCAGCACTTCCCCATACCCCATTTCCATTTAAGCTAACCGCAGTACCCCACGCTGCCCCGATGGCACAGGCAGATGTAACAGAAAGGCTAAGCTGCAGTAGAAACAAACGTTGTTCTTTAGTTAACTTTTTCATGGGTAGACGCTTCCAAAATGGCATAAAATGATCTCATTTAAGCGTAGTGAATGGATTGAGGCGCGTCAAAAAGTGAAACACTTCTCTCACCTGAGTTCGGAGTTTTATAATGAATGAAACCAGGCAAGATGGGCTCTGTTTTGAGATCATGTGGCGCAGGGATTCGCCACATGTGTAGAGTGTTAACTCATGATTTTTTCTATCAGACCAGACAACTCAGGTGCTTTACTAAAAAAAGGCGAATGATCAGCTTTCAACTTGTAGATCTGCGCATCCACACAGGCGGCCATGGCTTGTTGCACTGGCGCTGCAATCGCTACATCCTCGGTACAGAGCACATAGGACTTAGGGATCTTTGCAATACGATTTAAATCGTAATGAATAGGTGTGGTAAAAGTATTCATCGCCTGATCGCAGACTTGTGAAAAAGCAAATTCAACATCTTGTGCACTACAAGATGCATAGAATGATTCTTTAGCATACTGCGGACGTAAGCGCATGATTTTACCTGGTTGAGATTCTACTATCTCAATCGCAAGATTTTTAGGCATGTTATGTGCTTGCACACAATCCATTAAGCACTCATTGTCTTTGGGAATAAATGCCGCCAAATAAATCAACTGCTTTATCTTTGTTGGATGGCGATTTGCCAACTCTGTCAAAGTCAGCCCGGCTAAACTATGGCCTAAAAGCGTCACTGGGGTTACTTGAGCATCGATAATTTCTTCAATAGCCTGGCGATAATTTTCCAAGCTCATCTGAGATACATCCCCTGTATGCCCAGGCAAATCCGGGGCAATGACTTGAATGCCTGCGGTTTCTAGCATAGGGGTCAGATATTTCCAACACCAGGCGCCGTGCCAGGCGCCATGAATGCAGATCAGTGGAGAGCGCTTAGCTTGCCGTGATGGTACTGCCATTCACTAACTCCTGCAATTCGCGTAGTGCAACTGAGAACATGGTTAATTCGCGTTTGGTATTGGACTCAATGTCACTGACCATTTGCATCCAACGGTCAATGGCTGCTGCATTTTGAGTTTCCCAAACATTAATGCGATGGAGTACATCATCCACCTCACTGCTTCGATTCAAAATATTAATGACCAAATCACGTTGTAAGCTATCCATTTCATCGCGATAAGCAGCACGCGCCAATGCATCCCAATGGCTCACTGCATGATGCTGTTTAATCTGCTCTCTTACCCAACCTAAACGCAAGCGATCACTGATGGCATAGTACGTTTGCGCAACTTTATCAATGGGTAAGTGATGATTCATGCTGGCATCTACAATATCCAATGCAGAAAACATTGGACTCATGGCTGCAATACGATAAGCTAACTCTTGGGGCACAGACTGCTCCATCAAATGCGCTGCCATAGACTCTACGTATTGCTTAGCCGCTCCTAACAAGGCATTGCTAATCGCCATATTGACTTGCTGCATCTTGGGTGAAAACTCTTCGATGATTTTACCAATGTCCATGTGCTGGCAACCATGGCGAATGAACCAACGCGCACCGCGTCTGATCAAGCGATTTAATTCATATAACATGGTCAATTGACTGTCAGGAGGCACCCTGAAATTCAGCTCATTAATGGTCTTTCGGAAGTTTTCTACATCAAATACTTCACGTGCAATCGTATAGGCTTTGACAATGGTGGCATGCTCTGCACCCGTTTCATCGGCCAAACGATAAATAAAATTAATCCCCATTTCATCGACTAGACCATTGGTGATTTGAGTGGCAATGATTTCTCGTTTGAGTCGATGCTTGGTCATGTAATCATAATATTTCTCATACAAGACTTTAGGGAACGCTTCTTGTAAGCGATGTGCGATATAAGGATCTTCTACGAGATCAGTAGCCAACAATTTGTTTTTAAGGGCAATCTTTGTATACGCCAATAGCACAGACAACTCTGGACGTGTTAAGCCTTTGTTATTTTGAATTCTCGCCGTCAGCTCTTCATCATTGGGTAAAAACTCAATCGCTCTATCCAAGCCAGCCTGTTTTTCTAAAGACTGGATAATACGAGTCATCATTTTATTTTGGGTTGCGCTATAGAGACTGGCGACAGACAATGCTTCTGTTTGCTGACGGTTATGTCGCAATACAAGCTCTGCGACTTCATCTGTCATTTCCGCCAATTGCTGATTTCTTTGCTTTTCAGTCATGTCGCCATTTTTGACGATGGCATTCAATAAAATTTTAATATTGACTTCATGATCGGAACAATCTACCCCTGCAGAATTATCAATTGCGTCGGTATTCAGACGACCTCCATTGAGGGCATACTCAATGCGACCTAGCTGAGTAAAACCAATGTTTCCACCCTCACCCACGACTTTACAACGCAACTCTTTTGCACTCACTCGCAGTAAATCATTCGTCTTATCACCAGCATCTAAATGCGATTGAGTCGATGCTTTGACGTATGTTCCAATTCCACCATTCCACAATAAATCAACCGGTGCTTTTAATAAGTCACGGATTAATTCATTGGGTTCAATGTGATCGCGATCAATGTCAAAGAGTGCTTTCATCTCTGGGGTGACGGCAATAGACTTGGCTGCTCGTAAGAAAACACCTCCACCTCGGCTAATTAACTTGGCGTTATAATCTTCCCAAGTAGAGCGTGGCAAGTTAAACAACCGCTGTCTTTCTTGTAAGCTTAACGCGGGATCAGGATTGGGATCGATAAAAATGTGCATATGATTAAAGGCAGCGACCAACTTAATGTGGGGTGATAACAACATGCCGTTACCGAATACATCCCCGCTCATGTCGCCAATACCAACTACAGTAAAGTCTTTGGTTTGGGTATCAATGCCAATTTCACGGAAGTGGCGCTTTACTGACTCCCAAGATCCGCGCGCAGTAATACCCATTTTTTTATGGTCATACCCAGCTGAACCGCCAGATGCAAAGGCATCGCCTAACCAAAATCCACGATCAACCGCGATTCGGTTCGCAATGTCAGAAAAAGTAGCGGTACCCTTGTCCGCCGCAACCACCAAGTAGGTATCATCTGCATCATAGCGCACGACGTTTTTAGGCGGCACAACAACGTCATCAACGAGATTGTCTGTTAAATCTAACAAGCCAGAAACAAAGACTTTATAACAACGGATGCCTTCCTCTTGAATTTCTTCGCGTGTTCCACGAATCGGCGGATGCTTCACTACAAAGCCGCCTTTTGCACCCTGTGGCACAATCACAGCATTTTTGACTTGTTGTGCTTTGGCTAACCCTAAAATTTCTGTGCGAAAATCTTCACGTCGGTCTGACCAGCGTATGCCCCCGCGTGCTACTTTAGCATTACGTAAGTGGACACCTTCCACTTTGGGCGAATACACAAAGATTTCAAACATCGGTAAGGGCTTTGGCATGTCAGGAATGTCTTTAGAGGAAAATTTAAAAGACAGATAATCTTTGACAGTACCATTGGTTTCCGTCTGATAATAATTGGTTCGAATAGTACCCATGATCACATCGATGTATCTTCGTAAAATGCGATCCTCATCCAAGCTCACCACTGTATCTAATTCTGTATGAATCTGCTGAATGAGGCCTTGTACCGCATCTTTTAAATTAGGGACTTGTTGATTGGGATCAAAACGTAGGCAAAATAATTTGACTAATAATTTAGTAATGTGATTATTTTTTCCTAATGTTTTTTCAATGTAATTTTGACTGAAAGTAAAACCAATCTGCCACATATAGCGTGAATAGGCGCGCAACATGGAAACTTGTCGCCAGTTTAATTCCGCATCCAGAACCAGGTGGTTAAATCCATCATTTTCCGCATGACCATGCCAAATGTAGAAAAAGGCTGTTTGGAAAACATCTTTTACATGACTGACTTCAATGTGCTGTCCCGACTCATGCATCATTCTAAAATCATTAATCCAAATGTCGAGCTTGTCTAAAGTAATCTTATGTGGCCGCTCAGAAATCACTCGTAATCCCATGTTTTCTAACATAGGGATCACATCAGACAAAGGAACCGGATCGCGGTATTGATAAATCTTAAAATGCACACTTTCATCATTATCTTCGATTGGGCGATAAAAGTTCATGGACAAAGTATTGTGACTGTTTAAGCCCTCAATGTGTTGAATATCATACACGGCAGTTCGAGCTGAAAAGTATTCTTTATAGCTATAGGGGAAAGCTTTTTCATACTTATGTTGTAATTGTAACCCTTGCTCTTCACCACAATAATCCACCAAAGACTCATAGAGCTCTTCATCCCAGGTTTTGGTAGCTTGTATTAGTTTTGACTCCAACTCAATCAAATTCACTTCAATAGGATTGGGTCTAATGGGTACTCTGGCAACGAAATGAATGCGGGCTAGGATGGATTCGGAAAAATGCGTAGAGAAGCTCACAGACTCTGCTGCAAAAGCATCTTGTAGTATCTTTTGAAAGGCTTCGCGCAGCTGTGAATTAAAACGCTCTCTAGAAACAAAAACATAACAAGAGAAATAGCGACCAAAGGGATCGGGGGTCATGAATAAACGCAAACGAGGCCGCTCACGCAAATACAAAATCCCCATGGCTAGGTGATAGAGATTGTCTGCATCACTCGTAAATAATTCTTCTCGGGGTAATGTCTCTAAAATATTTAATAAAATTTTACCATCATGACTGTCGGACGTCATGGCTGCGCGATCCATAATACATGCTATTTTTTCATTAATAATAGGCACGTCAGTTGGGCGGGCATTGTAGGCTGCTGAGGTATATAAACCAATGAACTTATGCTCTCCAATGACGGTCCCTGCTGCATCATAAATTTTTACTAAGACAAAATCGGTGTGTACAGCGCGATGCACCGTAGAAACCGTGCTGGTTTTTCCTAGCAATAATAATTTAGAAGATAAAAACTGCTGCCGAGCAGATAAAGGAAAATCACTCAACGGCCTATCCATCCCGGGCGGGTGATTACGCATCACACCCAACAGGCTGTTTTCTTCGGATCGAAAGATGACATTATCATCGCTGCCCTCTCGATTGAGTTGATAATATCCAATCAGCGTAAAGTGATCTTCCATTAGCCATTGTAAAAAAGCCAAGGTTTGATTGATTTCTGCAGTTGGGCAAGGAATTTGTGCTTGTTTGGATTTGATTGTTTCACTGACTTCGGAGAGTTTATTTTTCATTGCGAACCAGTCACTGACTGCCGCATTGACATCTGCAAAGACTTTTTCTAGGATGTCTTGAATGTCTGCAAAGACTTTTTTGTTTGTCTGTCGAGTAACCTCAATATAAATTGGCGCTTCGCCTAGTCCCTTTTTACTGCTGCCTATTGGATAAATGTGACTGATTTTACCTTTGTCATCTCGCTCTACTTGTAAGCTTTGATGCATCATAAAGACAATGTGATACCCATAATTGTTGAGCGCCATAGCCACAGAGTCTATTAAAAAAGGGACATCGTCATGCGAGATTTCTACGATGGTGTGTTTAGACGACCAGCCATGCTCATCAAAATGTGGATTATAAATACGGACTTTATGTGTACCTGGCTCTCGTTGATTGATGAGATTCCAATGTGACAGCAATGCGCCATATAAATCTTCAATGTCGTGTTGGATTAAATCATCCACACTGACATTGCGATAATATTGTTGAATAAACTCATTAATGAGCACGGCTTTTTTTGGTGGAAACTTTTGATTCACCCGAGCCATTAGTTTTTCAACCAACTCTATAAGAATTGCCTCACCCGCACTCACCATTAGATCCCCCTTGTAACTCACTTATTCATCATTAAATGCCATTGTACTCAAAACTCAGGTATGAAGTAAGAATTTGTCTTATATACCCAAGTTCGGAGTTTTTACACATGAGAAGCCCCGTCTTGTGTGGCAGAACGGGGATCTACTTTTCGACAGCGCCAATTGGTCTCAAAATAAATCCCTGTCCTGCCTAGGCATATTCTCATCTTGCTTGCTTCAAAAACTCCGAGCTGGGGTTCCCTAACCCAAAAAACGATTATTTTGAGTATATACTGTAAAGCGATGACTAAAGATTTTTGATAAACTTAATCCTTAGAATAGCTCAATATTTATAGCAATCTAATTAACTAATTTCTGCTTAAGGAAAGGAAACGATAATGGCGCGATTTAAGTTTGCCGCTCTAGTACTGAGCACGAGTTTACTCTTTTTGCCCGCTTGTGGCACAAAGCATACAGACGCCCCCATTCATTTGATTCCGGAAGCATCTGAAATTCGTTTGGGGCAAAATTACTATCCCTTTGCAGCCCAGCAAGGTGGTGGGGAATACCAGCAATCGCCTGCACTCACTAAATATGTGAAAAAAGTAGGCCAGCGACTTGCAGCCCATAGTGAGAGACCTGCCTTGCCTTA